>DATEFT010000944.1:0-9469 GCA_035280505.1 Blastocatellia bacterium
GGGACCGGAGCATCCGGAGGTGGCTCGCGCGCTCCTCGGTCTCGCCAACCTTTACCGTTACTACAAAGACGACTCTCCACGGGCCGAGCCACTCTACAGGCGGGCGCTGGACATCTTCGAGAAGGTGCTGGGGCCGGAGCATCCGGAGGCGGCTCGTGCGCTCCTCTGCCTCGCCTTGCTTTATCATGACCAGGCCGACTACGCGCGGGCCGAGCCACTCTACAGACAGGCGCTGGGCATCTTCGAGAAGACTCTGGGGGCGGAGCACCCTGAATTTGCGTCCGCGCTCAACAATCTCGCGCTGCTCTTCCGCAATCAGGGCGATTATGCAAAGGCGACGCTGCTGATCCAACGCGCGCTGGCCATCCGGGAACAGGTGCTGGGGCCGGAACATCCGGAGGTGGCGGCCTCACTCAACAGCCTCGCCATTCTCTACATTGAGCGAGGCGAGTACGCAAAGGCCGAGCCGCTCTATCAGCGGGCGCTGGCCATCCGGGAACAGGCGCTGGGACCGGCGCACATCCATGTCGCTTATGCGCTCAACAATCTCGCCAATCTCTATCGCGACCGAGGCGAGTATGCCAGGGCCGGGCCGCTCTATCAGCGTTCATTGGCCATCCGCGAGCAGGCTCTGGAACCGGGACATCGCGATCTCGCGGTCGCCCTCATCAATCTCGCGGTTCTCTATTGGGCCCAGGGTGAGAATGCGAAGGCGGAACCTCTCTATCAACGGGCGCTAACCATCCAGGAGAACGCCCTGGGCCCGGACCATCCGTATGTCGCCGAATCTCTCAACAATCTGGCCAATTTCTGCCGGGACCGGGGCGACTATGCCAAGGCCGAGCCGCTGTATCGGAGAGCGCTGGCGATTCGGGAGAAGATGCTGGGGCCGGAGCACTCGAGTGTCGCCGAGTCTCTCCATAATCTGGCCATCCTCTATAAGGACCGCGGCGAGTATGCGAAGGCGGAACCCCTCGATCAACGAGCGCTGGCGATTCGGGAGAAAGCGCTGGGGCCAGAGCACCCGCATGTGGCTCAGTCCCTGAACAACCTGGCGGATATCTATCGTGGCCAGGGTGAAGACGCGAAGGCGGAGTCATTCTATCAACGCGCGCTAACCATTCAGGAGCCAGGGTTGGGGCCGGAACACCCTGAGGTCGCGATCACGATCAACAATCTGGCCATCCTCTACCAGAAGAGGGGCGAGTATGCGAGGGCGGAGTCATTCTATCAACGCGCGCTGGCCATTCAGGAACGAGGGCTGGGGCCGGAACACCCCGAGGTCGCCCTCACTCTCAACAATCTGGCGGCGCTCTATGCGGTGACCGGCGCGTACGCTCGGGCGGTGGCGTTTCAATCGCGCGCCAATGCAATCAGTGAACACCATCTCACCCTCAACCTGGCCTGCGGTTCCGAACGCCAGAAACTGGCCTACCTGGCGCTCTATTCGACCCAAACCGATTTCACGCTCTCGCTCCATCATCAGGTCGCCCCGGACGATCAGGAGGCGATCAATCTCGCCTTCACGACCTTGCTCCGCCGGAAAGGACGGGGGGTGGATGCGATGATCGATACGATCGCCGCCATGCGGCACTATGTCACCCCGCAAGATCAAGAGCTCTTCGATCAACTCGTTGAAACCCGCTCACAGTTGGCTGCACTCATCCTCAAAGGGTTGGGCGCGATTAAACCTGAGACCTATCGTGCGCGGCTCCGGCAACTCGAAGAGCGGGTCGAGGAGTTAGAAGCGATCCTCAGCGCCCGGAGCGCGGAATTTAATGCGCAAACCCAACCGGCCAAAATCTCCGCGGTTCAGGCGGCTCTCCAGCCGGGCAGCCTGCTGGTCGAGTTTGCCGTGTACAAACCGCAGGACCTGCAGACCGGCCGGAACCGGCCGCCACGTTACGTCGCGTATCTGCTGACGGCAGGCGGGCCACCGAAGTGGATAGACCTCGGCGAAGCCGCGGCGATCGAGCGCGCCATCGCCGACTGGCGCCGCGCGTTGCGTGACCCGCGACGGACGGACGTCAAGCAGTTGGCGCGGATCGTGGATGAGAAAGTGATGCGGCCGGTCCGCGCCTCAGCACACTCGGAGGCGGATAAAATCCGCCGCCTGCTGATCGCGCCCGACGGCTTGCTCAACCTCATTCCCTTCGCCGCCCTGGTCGACCAACGAGGCCGCTATCTGGTCGAAGACTACTCGATCAGCTACCTGATGAGCGGGCGCGACTTGCTCAGGTTGCGGGTCAGCCGGCCAGGCCCGCAGGACGCGGTGGTGGTGGCCGCTCCCGATTATGGGGAGATAGCGGATGTCGGCGCCTCAGGCAGTCGGGATGTCGGGCTGCCGCCCGGGCCGTCGCAATCGGCTGGCTCGAGCTTCAACCTGGCCCAAATCTATTTTCCTCAGTTGGAAGGAACGGCGCGCGAAGCGGAGGCGCTCAAGGCGATTCTGCCGCGGGCCGCCGTGTTCACCGGAAAGCAGGCCACCGAGACGACCCTCAAGCGACTTCATCGTCCGAGCATTCTCCACGTGGCCACGCATGGATTCTTCCTTCACGATCAAGGGCCGGGGCCGGCCGGCACGCGCGGCCCGGACCCGGCCGGCGGCTCCGCCACCGTCCTCTCCGGGTTGCCGGCCGCGCTCCGTTCGGGACTGGCGCTGGCCGGCGCCAATCTGCGCATGACTCTCGTCGATCAAGAGGACGATGGAGTTCTGACAGCGTTGGAAGCCGCGGGGCTGGATCTGTGGGGGACGAGGCTGGTCGTGCTCTCGGCCTGCGACACAGGGGTGGGCGAGGTCAAGAATGGGGAAGGAGTCTACGGACTGCGGCGGGCTCTGGTGATAGCCGGCTCGGAAACGCAGGTTATCAGTTTGTGGCCGGTCTCCGATCTGGGAACGCGGGACCTCATGATCGAGTACTACAAGGCCTTGCAGCGCGGCGAGGGGCGAAGCGAGGGATTGCGGCTGGTACAACTCAAGCTGCTCAAACGCAAAGACCGTCGGCACCCTTTCTATTGGGCCAGCTTCATCCAATCGGGCGAGTGGGCCAACCTGGAAGGCCGTCGGGAATGATTTAAACTAAACCATGAGAGATCGGCGCGAGTGGATCGTGATCCCGCGTCGGCACCGTGATGGAAGCCACCAAAATCGCTCCTGAGACCATATTGCAGAATCGCTACCGGATCTTATCTCTGCTCAAGCAAGGTGGGATGGGGCGGGTCTATCTGGCCGAGGATCTGAGGTTTCGCAGTCAGGTGGCGGTGAAGGAGGCCCGTTTAACCCAGGAGAATCTCCGCCGGGCTTTCAGGCATGAGGCCGCATTGTTGCACCGGCTGCGCCATCAAGTATTGCCGCACGTCACCGATCATTTCACGGAAGGGGAGGCCCAGTATCTGGTAATGCAGCTACTTCCGGGGAAAGACCTGGAAGAATTGCTGGTCGAAAGAATGCAGGGGACGGGTGAAGCTTTCGCCGTGGAGCAGGTACTGCGCTGGGCCGATCAACTCCTTGATGCGCTCGAATATCTGCACGGTCATCAGCCGCCGATCGTTCACCGCGACATCAAGCCGCAGAACTTAAAATTGACCGAGCGCAATGAGATCATCCTGCTCGATTTCGGGCTCGCCAAGGGAGCGGCGCCTGAAATGTCACAGGCGGGGGAGAGCCTGTGCGGTTACACGCATCTTTATGCGCCGCTGGAACAGATCCGGGGCACCGGAACCGATCCGCGCAGCGACCTTTATGCGTTGGCCGCAACTCTGTACCGATTGATCACGGGGCATCCGCCGGCGGATGCGCTGGCGCGTGCGACCGCAATACTGGAAGGGCGGCCCGACCCGTTGCGCCCAGCCAACGAGTTGAATGAGCAGATCCCGGAAGCGGTGGCGGGCGTACTGACCCGAGCCCTGGCTCAACTTCCGGATGGGCGCCCGGCGACCGCAACCGAATTGCGCCAGGCTCTGCGCCGGGCCCGCCCGACACAGTCGACAGGGCCCCCCGACACTACGGCTGCCATCGACAGGTGCGGGAAGGAGGCCGCCGACCTCAACGTCGAATCGGAGATCGCGGCCACCAGCACCCCGAAGGTCTCAGTCGCAGAACCGACCAACGTCGGCCGGATCGGAAGACAGCCTCCCGCCCCGAGGGTTGAGCAACCGGGTCCCATCACGGCCGGCACCCGGTTTCGCCCGACCGTATATCTCGCGGTGGCGGTGCTGCTGCTGACGATGGCGGCGCTGGCCTCCAGGCGTTTAAATCGCCGGCCGGTTGATGGCATCGTCGCGCGCCGCGACGGTTCGGTGCCCACGCCGGCGGACAAGGTGATGCGATACTTCGTGCAGACAGAGTCGGAGACCGGTCGGGCGGAACGATTCGCTGGCGTCGATCCGGTCATGAGAGGCCGCTGGCTGAAGTTTCATTTCGTGCCGAGCCGGCGCGGCTATCTCTATATCGTCGGGCCGGCCGGACGAGGCCGACGCGCAACCTTCTTGACCGGACGGCCGAATCCCGCCTGGGGGGTCAAGAGCAACCTCCTCCCCGCCGGAACGGGCTATAGCTTTCCGCCACGGCGGGATCAATGGATCGAGGTTGTGAACGCGGTGAGCGTCCGAACCTATACCTTCATCTTCTCGCCCGAACCATTGGCTCAACCGCGTTTTTTGGACGGGGCCGCCGACCGCGAGTTGACGGCGGCGGAAGAGAGCGAACTGGCGGACTTGAAGAGACGGTTCGGACGGCAAGTGTTCGTCCAAACGCAGGATGATCAATCTATCGTCACCATCCCGACGGAACGCGGAGGCAGCGAGCCATTGCTGTTTGAGATCAGCCTCCATCAGGAGGCGGATCAAGAGGGGAGTCCAAAATGAAGCCAACCTATTTCTCGGGCGCGGTCGTCATCGCGCTGTGGATTTGTCTGGCGCCGGTGACGCCGGCGCAGGGGCCGGATGACGATGAGGTCATGCGCAGCTTCGTGGCCACGCGGGATCAGGTAGTAACCCGTCCGGATAGGTCCAGATTGCAGACTCAAGCTCGCCGGCCCGGACCGATCGGCCTCGGCTGTACGCTGTTCAAGCGTGGACCGCATGGGAACGCGGAGCGCGTCAGTCTCAAGCACGAATTTCACGCGGGAGACGCCGTACGCTTGGTGATCGAGTCGAATATCACCGGTTATCTCTATGTTTTTCATGTCGAGAATGACGGCCCGGTGAAGATGCTCTTCCCGGATGCCCGCCTGCAGCGCGGCCGTAATTTCATCCAGGCGCATACGCCCAAAGCGATCCCCTCGGGTCGCGAGGAAGATCCGGAGTTCCGCTGGCTCCATTTCAACCAGACAGTGGCGATCGAACGTTTTTATCTATTGGTCACACGGGAGCGACTGCCGGAGGTCCTGACCGGCGAAGAGTTGGTCGCATACTGCCGTGACAACACGGATGGCTGTCCGTGGCGCCCATCCGCCGCGCAATGGAAATCATTGTTGGCTTCGGCCGATAGCGCCGCCCGCGAAAGTCAAAGCCGAAAATCAGATCGATCTCAAACTTCGATCACCCGCGACCGGATCACCCGCGACGTGGGATTGCCCCCCGGGGCGCCGAGTCCCGCCCGGGTCAAGATGAACATCTCTCCGCAGGCCGGGCTGCTCCTCATGAACGTCGATTTAATTCATAAGTAGATGAGAGATCGGACCCTGGGACGAGCCTGGCTTTCGCCTCATGATTTTCGGAGGAACAGATGACCCCTATCTTGATCGCGTTGACCGGAGAGCTGAAAGGCGCGACGGTAATCCTGAGCGAGAATGAATTTTGTGTCGGGCGCGCCCCTTCCAATCAACTATGCCTCGGCAACGATCTGGTGTCGCGTCGGCATTGTCTGATCCGTCGAGTCGGGAATCGGTTCGAGATCGAAGACCTGAGCACCAACGGCACTTTTGTCAACGGCGAGCCGGTAAAGAGAAGGGCGCTGGAGCATTTGGATCAGCTCGCCATCGGCGATTCCGTCTTCGTCCTGTTGCTCGATGAAGGAGAAACGCCGCCATCCGCCGGCCACGTACAGTTCAGCGACGCCAGGACGGCTGCCGGCACGGCCACCGGGCGTCAGCAAGAAGAAGTGCTCTACCTGAATCCCGCGCAGGTCGAGGCCGCATTGCCGCCGGCCGCCACCCTGGCCCACGATCTGAATGAATTGCTGAAGATCAGCCGGACGATCAGCGCCGTCCATCAGCCGGCGGCGCTTGCACAACAATTGCTCGACTCCATTTTTGAGATCGTTCCCGCTGAAAAAGGCGCGCTGCTTCGTCTCTCGGATGTGGGAGAGGCGCTGGTCGAAGAAGCGATCAAGCATCGGCCATCAGCGTCGGATTCCACCATCCGGGTCAATCGCCGGCTGATTCAGCAGATTCGATATGAACGTCGTTCGCTACTCTTCAGAGATGTCGCTCCGCCGCAGGCACAGCTCGTCGCGCCGCTCATCGCCAACAGTGAAATGCTCGGAGCCATCTACCTGACGATTGACGATCAACCTGACGGCTTCGACGATCGCCATCTCGACCTGGTGACGGCCATTGCCGGCCTCTCCGCCAAGGCGCTGCAGAACGCCTGGCACACCGAATGGTTGGAGCAGGAGGCGCGGCGGCTGGGCGCCGAGCTGAGATCCCAACATCGGATCATCGGCGAGAGTCCGAGGATTATCGAAGTCTATCAACATGTGGCCAAGGCTGCTTCTTCAGACGCCACGGTCTTGATCCTAGGGGAGAGTGGCACGGGGAAGGAACTGGTGGCCCGCGCCATCCATGACCGCGGTCACCGCTCCGGGCAGCGTTTTATGGCGATCAACTGCGCGGCGATCCCGGAGACCCTGTTGGAGAGCGAACTCTTCGGGCATGAATCGGGCGCCTTCACCGGAGCCGCCAAACAACTGAAGAAAGGCAAGCTGGAGATCGCGCACGGAGGGACAGTCTTCCTCGACGAGATCGGTGAGATGCCGGTCTCGCTACAGTCCAAGCTGCTGCGGGTGCTGCCGGTCGATTCCGAGATCAAGCCCGAGATCGAACGCCTCGGCGGGACCAATCCGATTCAGGTCGACATCCGGGTAATCGCCGCGACCAATCGTGATTTGGAGGCCGCCGTCAAGGCCGGCGCCTTCCGCGAAGATCTCTATTACCGGCTTAAAGTCTTTCCCATCACCTTGCCCCCGTTGCGGGATCGCCGTAAGGATATCGAACTGCTCGCTCGGCACTTCGCCAGGAAATATGGCGAGAAACGAAGTCCCCCCGTGACGCTGATTGCTCCCGACGCCCTCGCCTGTTTGAATAACTACTCCTGGCCGGGTAACATCCGCGAGTTGGAGAGCGCCCTCTACTATGCGGTATTGCACCACGATTCCGGACCGGCAGGTACGCCTGAGTTCATCATGCCGTCAGACCTGCCCGAAGAGATTCGGGCGCTGGCTCCGCTCGCGGGTTTGCCCGGCCTCGACATCAACCGAGTTGCCAAACAAGCCGCCGATGAGGCTAAAAAACGGGCGATCCGTGAGGCGATCAACCAGGCGATCGGCAACCTGACCGAGGCGGCCGCCCTGCTCGGCATCAAACCACCCAACCTACACCGTCTGATCAATGAGCTAGGCTTGAGGGCTGAGATCAAGCGATTAATTCCCGATCCGAAGATGAGAGATTCGTCCCGGAAATGAACGCCCGCACGATCTCCCGAAAGATCACGGTCCTGTTTTTGCAACAGCCCACCTTTCCTCAAGGCCGGGTTATCAGCGCAATGACCGCTGTATTAATGCCTGCTTTACTATTGCTTCGATTTCCTTCTGATAACTATTTGTAATCTCGGATGGAAGCTGGGTCGTTTCATCTATGAAGACGGATTTCGCCCTCCCCGCCATCTGCTCCCAAGTTAGGCCCTGTGCCGTGCTGAGGTCGGCTCCTTCAAGGACGGTCCGGTCGAGGCGTGCCTCGCTGAGATTGACGTTGCTCAGATTCGCCTGGCTAAGGATTCCCCATTTGAGGTTTGCCCCCCTGAGATTTGCCCCGCTGAGGTCGGCCCCTCTGAGATTTGCCGCTCTGAGGTCGGCCCCGCTGAGGTCGGCCCCGCCAAGGCGAGCCCTTCTGAATTCTGACCTGAAGAGGTTGGCCCCGCTGAGGTTGGCCCCGCTGAGATCTGCCTCGCCGAGGTCCGGCAGCAAGCCGGGCTTACCTTTTCGCCACTGGTTCCATTTCTCCACGCCCTGCTTGAGTATTTCGAGATGTTCCGGATTGGCCATGGTGTCTTCCTCCGAGAAAATGATTGGTGCGGTGAAAGTATACAGGATTGGTCAATCACTCTGGCACAGATCCGGAGCGGCGGTCGATTTTGTTCGGAATCCAGGGAGGCCGGAAGAGTCGGCGGTGATTCGGGCCACCGCGCCAGTTGATCATCAGCTTGGCCCGATTGCCGAAATTGCTGAAATGTTCGACATTGATGAGTCCGGCGTGCATTTGGCGATGAGCGGAAGTCAGGCAGTGGTTGAGGTTCAAATTGCCGGAAACAAAACCTCCTTTGCCGTGCCTCAACTTCTCGCGTGATTTCCCCAATAGGGTTTGCATCTATTACAATGGCTCCTCTGATCAACGGTTTTTCACAGGTCACATTTCGGAAGCTATGATAGAGCTTCCTTGAAAATCTTTAGCGACCTGTGAATTTTTCTGAACGCTTCACACTGCTTAGCCATGCTGCATACAAACGGCGCGAATAAATTGTGGCGAACGATAGCTATTGTGCGGCCGCCGGCGGGCATCTTTCGGAATACGATGCGGGCAGTTACTTTGCTCTTAATCGGGTATTGTGCGGCCCGCGCCGAGCGCCTTCCCATCCAGGTTTACACTACAATGGATGGTTTGGAGAGCTCCTTCATACAGCGCATCTTCCAGGACTCTCGCGGCTTCATGTGGTTTTCTACCCGGAACGGTTTGAGCCGGTTCGATGGCCATCGGTTCATCACGTATAACACGGAGCATGGGTTATCTCACTCGACGATCAACTTCTTGTTAGAGAGCCGTAGCGGCGTTTATTGGGTCGCCACGAACGGCGGCGGAGTGTGCCGCTTCAATCCGTCGGGCGCCGCCGCTCCTCTTGTCCGGGCCCAGGCCAGGCCCCTGTTCACGGTCTACCCGGTCGGCGATCAACCGGCAACAAATCGGGTCAATCTCCTTTATGAAGATCGCGCCGGCCGCATCTGGGCTGGTACCGACGACGGTCTCTTCCGTCTCGAAGAAAAGGCGTTCCGCCGTGTGGAAGTCCGTTCACCGAGAGGTCCGGCTGACGACTCCAGTGTTAATGCGATGATGGAAGACCGGCGCGGGACGCTGTGGGTTGGAATCAAGGGCGAATTGCATCGGCTATGGCCGGACGGTCGCACGGAGCATTACACGGCCCGGCACGGTTTGCTTACGGAAGTTATCTGGTCGTTACTCGAAGATCGCGACGGCCG
>DATEFT010000945.1:0-8495 GCA_035280505.1 Blastocatellia bacterium
TCCATCGCCATCTTGGCGGCCGAGCGCGCCGAGTCGGGTTGATTCATGAGGCGGCGCTTGGTCAGCATGATGCATTCGGCGACGAGTTGTTCGGGCGAGGTGCAGAGCCGCTCGTTGAACCAGATCGAATGGTTGCCGATGACCTTGTTCAGACTGGCGGCCACCTCTTCCGGCACGAATCCGCCGCGCAGCATCTTCGAGGCCAGGAGGCCGACCGAGACCGAGAGACCCGCGCCGGTGGCGAAGACCTCGAGCACTCGCTGGCCGTCGTGGTTGACCGTCACGTAGAGGTTCTGATGATCGAACTTGATCTGCCAGGTCGAGCCGGCCAGTTCGCGCGGCCGTTCGATCTTGCCCTGCGCATCGAGCACGGCCGGCGCGATGGCGGCCGCCGCCGGCGCCTGCTCTTCGGTCTTGGGCCGAGTGGTGACCGCCGTCAGAACCTGATTGTCACGAGAACCGTCTCGATAATAACTCACGGCTTTGACCCCCATTCTCCAGGCCAGCCGATGCACGCGATCGGTGTCGTCCTGGGTGTAACTCGACGGCGCGTTGACCGTCTTCGAGATCGAATTATCGACGTGATCCTGGAACGATTTGAGCACCCGCAGATGATCGTCCGGAGTCAGCGTCAGGGCGTCGACGAAGTAGTCGGGCAGTTTGTCGCGGTTCTCGACGATGAAGCTGGCCGCCCGCTCGATGGAGTCCGGGTCGGAGTCGTCCAGTTCGATCCCGAGCACGCGGGCCGCGATCGGATGCGCATAGGTGCGGGTCCCGATCGTATCGCGCCGCACGTAGGCGTAAGAGAAGTTCGGCTCGCAGCCGGAACTCGTCTCGGCCACCAGCGAGATGGTGCCGGTCGGCGCGACCGTCGTCACCTCGTAGTTGCGCGGGGTGAGCGGGATCGAGCGGTCGAGACCGACTTCGTTGTAGATCAGCTCCTCGTAGAGGCGGCGGTTAGGCTCCAGTTCCGGCATGGCGCCCTTCTCGGCGCCGATCGCCAGCGAGGCCTTCCACGACTCTTTACGGAAGAAGTCCATCATCCGGTCGGCGAGCGCGGCGGACTCCTCGCTGCCGTAGGAGATCCGCTTGTGCAGGAGCAGATCCGCGAACCCCATGATCCCCAGGCCCACCGGACGGGTCCGATGCACCGTCTCGTGAATCTGCGGCAGCGGCCAGGTGCAGGTCTCGATCACGTTGTCGAGGAAGCGCACGCACCAGTAGATGGCCGCGGCGAAACGGCCCCAATCGAGATCGTCGGTCTGCGGGTCGTAGAACTTGGCCACGTCAATCGAGCCCAGGTTGCAGGCGTTGTAGTCGTGCAGCAGTTGCTCGGCGCAGGGATTGGAGGCTTTCTTGAGCCCCATCGAATCGCGCAGCGGATTATGGCGATTGACGTTGTCGATGAAGATGATCCCGGGTTCGGCCCACCGGTGGGTCGATTCGATGATCCGGCGCCAGATGTCGGGCGCGAAGACCATGCCCGGTTTCGGCGGCGGCTGGCCCTGGTGGGTATATTCGCCGCCCTCGCCCTGATTGGCCTTCGGATCGAAGATCGCCCGATCCCACGGCTCGCCGTTGAACTCGGTCTGGAACCATTCGTTGTTCTCGACCGCCCGCAGGAACCGGTCGCTGACGGTGACCGAGATATTGAAATTGGTCAGGCTCTTCTGGTCGTTCTTGGCGTGAATGAAGCGCAGGATGTCCGGATGCGCCACCGCCAGAATGCCCATGTTGGCTCCGCGGCGCACGCCGCCCTGTTTGACCGTCTCGGTCATGGTGTTGACGATCTGCATGAACGAGACCGGGCCCGAAGCGATGCCTCGGCCCTCGCCCACGGGCGTCCCGGCGGGACGCAGCAACTCGTAGGTCATGCCCGTGCCGCCGCCGCTCTGATGGATGAGGGCGCACTGTTTGGCATGCTCCATGATTCCGTCCAACGAATCCGGCACCGGCAGCACGAAACAGGCGGCCAACTGCGCCCGCGGTTTGCCGGCGTTGACCAGGCAGGGGGTATTGGGGACGAACGCGCGTTCATGCATCAGCCGCAAGAGCCAGGTCGTGAACTCTTCGCGCCGATGCCAGTCGGACTCCGCCTGGCTGACATGCGAAACTACCCGTTGCACGATCTCCTCCCACTTCTCCAGCGGGTGTCCTTTGAGATCCTTCAACGAGTAACGCTTGGCTACCACGCGCTGGGCATTGATGCCCGGCGCCTTGCCGATAGCCGGAGTAGTGAATTGAACAATCCGTTGTTCGCTTGCGCTCATTCTGCCTTCCTTGCTTTATAAATTGAGGTTCGATTTCGTCTGCGAACCTTCGGTCCTGCTGATTTTGAATGCTGAAAGATCAATTACTCAATCGACGAGACACCTCGATCTCGGGTTCGGCCAAAAGGGCCAACCGGAGAAGACGGCGGACTCACTCTGTCCCTTGAGACACCCGGGCTCCGGCGCGGGGCCGCGCTCCATGGGATGTTGGCCCAAACGCATAGTGCTAGGAGAGCTGAGTAGACGTTGAGCCAGTCGGATCTTCGATCCTTTTGGTCTTGAACAATCCAGAATATAGCCCACTAGCTGCAGTGTTGTCAATCATGAAAAGCAACTACATCTTGTGGTAGGGATCTGGAAGGGCGGTTCACGCCGCCGGCGCTGAAGACCGTCGGTTCATAAAATCCGGCAGGGTCGCAAAAACTAAAAACCGGTTGATTGCGGAGTTCAAGGGTTGGTGTTAAGCTTTGCCCGCAACTTCAATCCACAATGTCCAACTGTAACGAAGCGATGGTAATTCGCTCAATTCAAATCAACAATCTGCGAGGTCAAGCGTAATGGCTTCTTGGATAGTCTTGTTCTATGGAGTTCTGGTAGCTGTCGGCGGAATCATGGGATATCGAGCCGGCAGCCTGGCGTCACTGATTGCAGGCGGGGTCTCCGGCCTGTTGCTGGCGATCGCGGCCGTCACCATGATGAGGGGGTCGTATATGGTCGGGTGGGTGCTGGCGCTGTTCGTGACGTTTGCGTTACTGGCGCGGTTTGGGATCATCGCCGCGCAAAAGGGATTCAAATTGATGCCGGGCGGGATGGTCATCATCATCAGTCTGGTGGTCCTGGCTGTTCTGTTCGCTAACCGTGGTCGTTAACTGATGACCGTCGGTCCCGAGAGGGAGATTCTAATTTTGGAGGCAAGATAAAATGAGTAATTTTGTGTATAAACCGAGGACCTTCGACCTGAGCGGGTTGAATGGAATTTCCGATGGGACGCTGGCCATGCACTTCAAGCTCTATGAAGGCTACGTGACCAACACCAATCTGCTCAACGAACGGATCGCGGAACTCTCGAAGGGAGAGCTGGCCCCGCGAGACATGCCGGTGATCTCCGAACTGACGCGGCGACTGGGGTTCGAGTATAACGGGATGGTGCTGCACGAGTGGTACTTCGGCAACCTGAAGAAGAGCGGCAGCGGAGACCCGGACAAGAGTTCGGCCTTCTACCAGGCGGCCGAGGCCAGCTTCGGGAGCTACGAGCACTGGAAGAAGAACTTCGTGACGGTCGGCAAGATGCGCGGAGTGGGTTGGGCCGCCACCTACTACGATCCGGTCGCCAAGCGGTTGTCCAACCACTGGATCAACCTGCACGAGACGGGCAATGTGGCGGGCTTCGTTCCGGTCCTGATCATGGACGTCTGGGAGCACGCCTTCATCCGCGATTATGCTCCGGCCGATCGGCCCAAGTATATCGAGGCGTTCTTCTCGAATATCGACTGGGCGGCTTCGGATGAGCGGTTGGCCAAGGGCGGCGCGGCGCGGCCCGTCGCGATCTGATTCGCAATTCGACGGCTGAAAATCGTAAGACCCGCGAAGATCCGGTTCAACCGGATCTTCGCGGGTCTTACGACTCGTGTTGGGCGCTGGTTTTCTTACTCCTGGGCCGGGACGACGATGTAGCGCGAGAGCCCGGAGTTGTTCCGCACGCGCAGCAGGGCGTCCTTCTTGCCGGCCTTGGCCATGGCGGCATTGAACTCGTTGACGTTGGAGACCGGCTGGCGATTGACCGATTCGATGATGTCGCCGCGCCGCAGGATTCCGGCCATATTGCTGTCGGTCTCCACTTCGGTCACGATCACGCCGCGGACGTTGGAGTCCAGGCCCAGCCGCTGGGTCAGATCCGGCGTCAGGTTCTCGACCCGGACGCCGTTGAGGCTGCCGCTGCTGGGATTGGCGTTCTCATCGGACGGCTGCTTGTTGGCGGCGGCAGCCAGATCCACCTCGGCCAGTTTGAGGGTCACTTCACGTTCGGATCCATCGCGCCAGACCTTGACCTTGACGGAGGTGCCCGGAGCGGTCGACGAGGCCATGTTCCGCAGTTGATCGCGGTCCTTGATCCGTTGGCCGTTGAACTCCGTGATCACGTCGCCGGGCTTGATCCCGGCCTGATCGGCCGGCGCGCCCTTCTCGATATCCTGGACGAAGGCTCCATCGACGCCGCTGTATCCGAACTGCTTGGCCACGTCCGGGTCGACCGGTTCGACGATCACGCCCAGTTTGCCGCGCCGGACCTTCCCGTTGCGGACGAGCTGCTCCATCACATTGCGGGCCATCTTGGTCGGAATCGCGAATCCGATCCCGATATTGCCGCCGGTCGCCGAGAGGATCTGGGAGGGAATTCCGATCAGTTCGCCGCGCAGATTGACGAGCGCGCCGCCCGAGTTGCCGCGGTTGATGGCCGCGTCGGTCTGCAGAAAATCCTCGTAGGTCTTGTTGTCGCCGCTGGGCGAACGGCGCCCCTTGGCGCTGATGATGCCCATGGTCACGGTCTGGCCGATCCCCAGGGGGTTGCCGACCGCGAGCACCAGATCGCCGACTTCGACCTTCTCCGAATCACCGAAGGGGACCGTCGGCAGGTTGGCGGCCTCGATCTTGATCACGGCCACGTCGCTCGGCGCATCGCTCCCGATGACCTTCGCGGTGAAATTGCGGCGATCGTTGATCTCGACCTCGACCTTGTCCGCGCCTTCCACCACGTGGTTATTGGTCAGGATGTAGCCGTCGGCGGTGACGATCACGCCGGAGCCGACTCCGCTCGGACGCAGCGGGCCATTGCCCTGGCGCGGCGTGTTGCGCGGACGTTGCGGAGTGTCGTCGTCCTGATCCGGCCGATCGAAGAAGTCCCGGAAGGGATCGAAGAAGAAGGGCGTCTGCTGCTGGCGAACGCGGTTCTTGACCGTGATCGTGACGACCGCGGGAGTGACTGACTTGGCGATGGCAGAGAACCCTCCATTGAGAGTGATCTGCTCGTTGACCTTGCTATCGGATGAGACCACGATCGGAATCTTGCCCTCGCCGCTGGCATTGAACCAGCCGGTCGCCGCCGAGCCCACAATCAGGCCCAGCAACAAGACGCCAACTCCGATTATGCTCAAGAACACCCAGTGGGGTCGTCGATGTCGAGCGATATTGATGATGTGGTCAATTCCTGTTTCCATAAGCTCTCACTCCTACTGTTTACGACTTAACTGCGACTGGCGCGTCAGGCCTTCCAGGCGGCCGTCTCTAGAGAACCTCTGTTTGGCCGCCGAATACTGCCGATCGCAAAATCTCAGCAAGCCAAGTGCCTATCTTATCAATGGCTCTTCACCTTTTCAAGAAACCGTTCGGGGTAATCTTTAATGTGTCCCAATCTGGATCACAACCCAATAGTATAAGTGCAATTAACCGGGATTTATCCCGGGAAATTACCGCTTGACGGGTCTCCGGAGCTTGGCTAATATCCACCCAGTTCGGCGCGTTTGGCACGTCCAGCGCGTCCGGCGCCTCCCTGAAAATTGGTTCTTCCCCGAGACTCTCAGTTGTCCCGCCGGTTGTCCCGAGAACATCAGCTCGTTGATCAAGTCTCGAGCAGGTCTACCGCCGAGTCGATCCGACCCGCCGATCTCGTTCATTTCTTCTAACGGTGACCCCTCAGTTGCAGATCCAAGCCTACGGGTTGTGCGTAGGATTGTACGTGCGACACCACCCTTCAGTTTCAATCGTACTCTCCGGCGGCCAGCCGGCAGCAAGCCGGTCACGAGCTTTATCTTGCGAAGATCTTTATGGATACTATCAGTCTGGCGATTTGTGGAGTTCCGATCACCATCGTTGCTGACTCCCCCGAGTTGACCGACCACTTCGCCAAGTACTTCCGCTACTATCGTCCACAGGTCCGGCCTTCATCCGACGACGCCTCCAACGCGGGCCGGGATCCTCTCCGGATCGAACTGAAATTTCTGGACGGCCCTGCGCTGCCGGCGGGGTTGATCCCGCCGCAGGCGAAACTCTTCTCTCAGATCGGTCTCGTCGGGCTCTGGCGCGAAAAGCTCGAGCGGCCGGAAGGGCAGGGGGGACCGGCCCGCGAGCAGTTCTATTTCGATCTGGAATGCGCGGTCTTCCGGGTAGATCCTGAAGCCGGAGAGGTCACCGGCGTGATCAGTCGGTCTGCGCTCAGTTCACCTCAGTTCCTGGCTGATTCCGGTCTGTGGTTGCCGCTCCTGCTGCTGCTGCGGTCGCGAGGGATCTATCATCTCCAGGCGGCGGCGGCGGTCTCACCCGGCGGGCGGCTGTGGCTGATCGCCGGCGCGCCGCGCGCGGGCAAGACGACCCTGACCCTGGCCCTGGGGTTGGCCGGATGGCGCCCCATCTCCGATGACTCCCTGCTGGTCGGTTTTAACGGCTCGACGGCCCACATCACGGCGCTCAAGAAAGAGTTTCGAGTGGAGGAGGGGCTGTTCAGACGGTGGCAGTTCCGGCCGGGCCGGCGGCCGGGTCCTCAGGATCCGGAACCGGACCTGCTCGGAGGGTTGGAGCTGTTCGAGACTCTGGAACTGGCCGACGCCGTTTTCGAACGGGTCGATTACCTGGTCCTTCCGCAACTGGTCAAGGAGTCCGAGAGCCGGTTGGCGCCGGTGGCCGAGAGCGAAGCCCTGCTCAGGTTGGCGGAGCAGAGCCTCTTCTTCCAGTGTTGGCGCGAGCACGTCGAGCGGCAATGGCAGAGCCTGTTGAATCTGGCTCGCCGGGCTTCCTGCTACCGGCTCTGGGCCGGTCCGGACCTGCTCGATCATCCGCGGCGGATCGCCGAACTCTTCGGGGCGGCGGAGCGCTCAACTCCGCGACGCGAGCCGTAGCGGGCGATCACCCTCCCTCCTCGACCTTTTCGCCCCCGCTATTTACAACCGGGCCGGAAAGCTGCAATCATTGAGCTCTGACGCAACTCCCCCGCCGTCTATTCCACACAAGTGAGTGTTTAAATGTTCGACAGCATCGATCAAAACGTCAGGTTTCCGGAGCTGGAAGCCGAGATCCTCCGGTTCTGGGAGGAGCAGCGGATCTTTCGCGCGGCCCTGGAGAAGCCCGCTCCACGAGGTCCCTACATCTTCTATGAGGGGCCGCCGACGGCCAACGGGCGACCGGGGATTCATCACGTCAGCGCCCGGGCCTTCAAAGATCTCTATCCTCGCTACCGGACGATGAGAGGCTATCACGTCGAGCGGCGCGGCGGATGGGATACCCATGGGCTGCCGGTCGAGGTCGAGATCGAGAAGGAGATCGGTTCGACGGGCAAACAGGATATCGAGAAGTTCGGGATCGCCGAGTTCAACCGGCGCTGCCGCGAATCGGTCTTTCGATACACTCAGGACTGGAACCGGCTGACGGAGCGGATCGGTTTCTGGATCGATCTGGAAGCGGCCTACATCACCTATCAGAACAGCTATATCGAATCGTGCTGGTGGATTTTGAAGTCGCTGTGGGAGCGCCGGCTGCTCTTCGAGGACTACAAGACGACCATGCACTGTCCGCGCTGCAACACCAGCCTGGCGGACCACGAGGTCTCACAGGGCATGCGGGAGGACGTGGACGATCCTTCGATCTGGCCCAAGTTTCCGGCTGAGAGATCGGGCCTGGTCCGGGCCGGGCTGCTGCCCGCCGGCGAGACGCGGCCGGTCTTCTATCTCGCGTGGACGACGACGCCCTGGACCCTGGGGGCCAACGTCGCGCTGGCCGTCAACGGCGGCGCGGAGTATGGGCTGTTCGAAGCGAGGTCCGCCTACGGGAAGGAGGATGAGCGGACGGAGCTCTTCATCCTGGCCGCCTCGCTGGCCGAGAAGGTCTTCGGCGAGGGGCGGTACCAGGTCCTCAAGACCTTCCCCGGGAGCGCGCTGGTGGGGCTCCGCTATCAACAAATCCTGAACGGCCGCGTGCCCGAGGGCCAGAGCCTGGAATCGGCCTTTCGCCTGATCGCCGACGAGATGGTGGCGATCGAGGAGGGCACCGGCATCGTCCATATCGCTCCGGCCTACGGCGACCTGGAGGTGGGCCGCCGGCACGATCTGCCGACGATCTTCTCCGTCGACTTTTCGGGAAAGGTCTATCCGGAGGTCAACGCGCCCGAGGCGGCCGAGTCCGTGGGGCCTTATCACGGGCTCTTCTTCAAGGACGCCGACCGGTTGATCACCCGCGACCTGA
>DATEFT010000946.1:0-15953 GCA_035280505.1 Blastocatellia bacterium
GAACTCCAGGCTGTTGAACTTGCTCTCCCCCAGCGGCGCACGCGAAATGCTCGAACCGTTCAGGTGTCCGAAGGGACGGAGCAGCGCCCCTCTCGATCTCGTCGTCCCGGTGAAGAACGGGTTGGTGGCCATATATTGATACAACACCGGGTCCGAAGTCTGGAGCGATGCGAAATTGGCGATGTTGAAAGGGTTCCTCACCTGCGAGTTCAGATTGTCCGCCGTCGCGTTATTCCGAAACAGCCCTTTCACCCAGTATGGCTCGGGCAGAACGTCGATCCGTTTACTGACCGAAAGATTGTCGGCAGAGGCCCCGACGTAAGCGAGTTCGAAAACCATGTTCCTCGACAGTTCCCGCTGGAGGCTGAAGCGCCAGCGATGCTGGCGCGCATGTTTCCAGTCGAGCGGTATATATCCGATGTTTGTCCCGATCCCCGCCATTAATCCCAGGCTATTGCCGATCGGGGTATTGAAGCGCGTGCCGTCGGCACGCACCGGGAACGGGTCGGAGAAAATGGTGGTGCAATTGGCGGCGTCGGCAATACACTCCGCCGACGTCATATTCGATGAGGTGAAGGTCAAACCGTTATTGTTCGACACGGGCGTGGTCGTGTCGCGGTTGTACCCGAACTGATTGAGATCATTGTTCAAGACGTTGTTGGTGTCATAGAACATCCCGTAGCCACCGCGGACGACGGTCTTATTGTTCAACGCGTAGACTATTCCGATGCGCGGCATCAGCATGTTCTCGCTCCGGTGCGACGAACCGAAACCGTTCTGGCCGAGATAGACCGATCCGCCACTGACGGAGAACCGATCAACCGGCATTTCGGGGAACGCTGCCGCTCCATAAGCCGCTTCCGCCGCCACCGTGATCGGCAATCTGGCGTTCGGATCGAAGTTGACGAGCCCCCGGTTAAAACGCTCGTGGAAACCAGCTTCCCGCTCGACTCGCAGCCCGACGTTGATCGTCAACTTTGGCGAGACGCGCCAGTCATCCTGCACGTAATAACCGTAAAATCTATCGGTCAGGTAGTAGCTGTCGTTTTTTGAGACGACGATCGAACCGCCGGGGACGCCCAGCATAAAGGAGGCCCATTCCAACCCCAATAATCCGACTCCGTTGGTGCCCGTGATGTTGGTCTGTCGTAAATAAGCATTGCGGGGCTGGATGACGCCGGAGGTATTGCCAGGGCTGTTGATTTGCCTGATTCGCTCGCGCAGATCGTAGCCGAAGCGCGTGGAATGATTCCGATGAATCTTGGTCAACTCACCGCGAATCGTGCCGGTGCTGAAGTGGCCCGGGAGCGGATATCCACGGCTGACATCATTGTAAGATTCTCCGCTGAAATCCAGCACCGGGAGATGTTTGAAGTCGCCCGCTCGCTCGGCCATATAACTCGGAAGTCCGACCGAATCCGGTCCGAAGCTCTTTTGGACGGCATTCTGCGTATCGCCTTCGCGGTAGCGGTTGAAGGCGAACGCCGTATTCAGGATGGTCGTCGCGTTAATGGTCAAGACGTGATCGATCGCGATGGCATGGTTGGTGCGGTCCAGGCCGTTCTGGTGCAGGCCGCGCTTCGATTCATAGGTCCAGTCACCACGATCTTCGAGGAAGGTGTTGTAACTGTAACGCCCGAACATCTTGTGTTTCGGCGAAATGTTGTAGTCGATGCGGATGCCGTAAGATTTGTAGTCCCAGTTGTACGGCGTTCCGGCGGCCAGATAATTGAACATGCCATCGTTGCTGACAATTCCGGGGACGTTATTCGGGAGCGGAATCAGCGGTAGATAATACCTGTAGAGGGGATTGAGAATCGGCACCTGGTTGTTTGGGAATGGATCTCTCACCACACAGGTACGAGCCGAACCGTCAGGGTTTGTGCCGCACGGTCCGCCCGTCATATTTCGCGCCGTGCGCGGGTCATAGATCTGATAGCGTTGAGGGTCGATCGCCAGCAGTTCGGAGAAATCGCCCTGCCGTTGTTTGAGGGTCGGTACCGTATACCGGACATTGCGGGGATCCTCGGTCTTGCTCTCCTTCAGCCCGTTATAACTGAAGAAGAAGAAGAGGCGGTCCTTGCCGTTAAAGAGCCGGGGAACGCGCACCGGCCCGCCGAAGGTCGCCGCCCAGTTGTTCGAGCGGCCGGGCTCTTGGCGCTCTTTCAGGCGCAACCGTTCCGCCAGGGCCATGTCGCCGCGCGCCTCTGCGGATTTAATCCCACCCCAATACGCCTGATTGAGTGTGGTCGAGGTGGCATTCCACCGCTGCTGCCAGTGCTGCCAGGTGGCGGAGCCGTGATAGGCCTTGGTCCCGCTGTTGGTGACGACGCTGACGCTGGCGCCGGTCGACCCCTTGGACGCGTCGAATGGCGTGGCCTCGATCTTGATTTCCCGGACCGTGTCGGCATAAGGCAGGACAGCCACGCGGCGAACTCCGATCGAACTGGATGAGGAATTGGGAACCCCGTCCAGCATGAACTCATTGCCGCCGACGCCGCCGGCCGAATTGATCATGGATGCACCGATAGTCGAATGCGGCCCCAAATAGGCGGCGTCTCCAGTCCACTGGATCCCCGGCGCGGTACGGGCCAGCAGCAGCGCGCTGTTGTTCTGGAGCGGCAGGTCCATGATCTGTTGGTTGGTGAAAGTGGTGGAACCGCTGGCCGTGGTCGTATCGAGCAGCGGAGCGTCGGACGTGACGGTCACCGCGTCGCTGGTGCCGCCGATGTCCAGCGTGATATTGGCCACCGCGCGCGCATTGACGGTCAAAACAAATCCCTGCCAGACGTACTGCTTGAATCCCGGCGCGGTGGCCGTGATGGTATAGGTGCCGGCCAACTGATAGGGCGCCTCGAAATAGCCTTTATCATTGGTTGTGAGGGTGGTGCTGGCGTTGATGTCGGTATTGGTGACAATGACCGCCGCGCCGACGACCACCGCCCCCGAAGGGTCAGTGACGGTACCCAGAATCGATCCTCGCGTCTCCTGGGCATTCACGATGCCACTGATCAACAGCACACATGCCAGAATGCACAAGCCCGGTCGCAGATGGAACGAGAGAAACATGATTATCCTCCCGATGGATGCAGATATGATGAATCGACTCTGCCTGTGGTAGTGGAAGAGACCTCTCCGTGTCACGGGACCGGGAGGCTGGCTCCACTAATCCCGACGGCACTCTTTTGGCGAATGCAACATCTTCAATGCGAAAGACGGCATGTCTTCCTTCTCTCTGCGGCTACTTGTTGTGAATACTTGTCACAGCCCACCAAGGGATATTCATTTAATTGGCAAGGGGAAAGTACGGATCTGATTCGTTCCCTCTCTTATCCTTCACACGGATCTAGACATTTCCGGAATGACACTCCAACGCTACAAACATCTCTGAATCGAGCTAGGCCTTGGTTCATCGAGATTAGGCACAACGATCCCGGACGAATCGTCGGCCGTTCCAGTCCCTTGTTCAGAAACGCTTGAATTAGGCTCTAAAATCTTCGATAGATCGCCTCTACCAATACCAATGCGCAAAGGAAGAGAAAGAGGCGACACACGGCCGTTTATTTTGAATGTTCGTCGAGGTAATCTGTTAAGTTGGGATAATTCGGCAATTGGCCTGGACACACCGCTACGCGCGGGAGTTTGGGAGAGATTGTCTCAAGGCAGTGGTTACACAAAGTCTTCTACCGCCATGATTCCACTGTTGAGTTGCCCCCTGGTTGGCGGGGCCACCTCTGTAGTGGGCCCATAATACTGGACATGAAAATGCTGTTTGAAACTGATATCGGGACACTTTCATAAACGTGCGTGTCGGCACAAGTTACGACTTGTGAGATCCTGTTGGTGTGAAGACAACAGACCTTACTCCGACACGCCTGCGAGAAGATATCAGAGAGTTGTTGCCTTGGATGCATGGCCATCAGATTAAATCAATCGCGACTTTTGTCGCCGCGATCATTGAAAAGCAAACCGGCAATGCGGAGTTGTCGCACTTCATTTTACAGCTTGAGTCTGCAATCGATAACTTTCATGGCTGTATAGAGATCTTCAACTCTAACGGATAAGTCTTCCATGGTTCGGTCTCCAGTGGCTCACGGCGAGTCTTCCGCTATTGCGTCGGACGCTTCCACCGGCGCAGGCCAGGTGACACCAAGCGCCCAGCAGTAAAAGCTCAGCTCCTCTATGTCCTGTTCGACGAGTGCCGTCAGCGTGTTGCCGCCGCTGTGTCCCGAAGCCCGAAGCGGCAGCAGGAGATAGGGGCCGCCCTGCTTGCCTTCCGCCTGGAGCCTGGCGACCATCTTGAGCGGGTCGGACGGCGGCGCGAGCCGGTCGTTCAATGCCGACACGAATATCATTATGGGATACCGGCGATCGGCTCGCACATTGTGATAGGGTGAATATCCCGCGAGATACGCCCCCTCGACTGGATCGTCGGGAGAGCCATATTCACTGGTCGCCGAGCTCAGGTGGCTGAATTTTGGAAAGCGTAGCATATCAAGGATGGGGGCGCGGCAGTATACGGCCCCAAAAGCCTCGGGGGCCTGCATCGCGGTGACGGCGACGAGTAGTCCGCCGTTGCTGTTGCCACGCGAGACGAGCCTGGAAGGCGTCGTGTAGCCTGCTGAGACGAGCCAGCGGGCCGCGGCGATATAATCGTCGAAGGCATTTTGCCGCCGCGTTTTGATTGCTGCCTCATGCCAGGTGCGACCGAATTCGCCGCCGCCTCGCACATTGACGAAAGCCAGCACGCCGCCCAGCCTCAGCCACGCGGCCTGGAGCGCCGTGAAGCGTGGCTCCACAGAGATGTTAAAGCCTCCATAGCCGCTTAGGCGAACCGGTTGGCAACCGTCGCGAGGCAGGTCTTTCCGATGAATAATAAACATGGATACGCGCGTGCCGTCGAACGACTCGTACCAGATCTGGTCTGTTTCGTATGCCGATGTATCAAACCCGACGTCAGGTATGTGATAAGGCGAGAGGCGGTCGGCGGCATAGTCATATCGATAAATCGAAGGCGGCTGCACGTACGACTGGAAGCGTACCCAGACGTCGTCGCCACTCCACAAGCCGCTGATGCCACTGATGACTCCTTCACCCTCGTTGCAATTGACCGAACCGAGCGCAGGAAGAACGAGGTCGCGTAGATAGGTACCGTCCTCGGCATGGATCCGCACATAATGCGATGCCGCACGCGAGTAGACGGCGTACAGACGGCCACCGACGCCGGCGACCGTCTGCAGCGTGTCCGAGCTTTCGGGAATAAGCGTCCGCCATTCCGTTGGTGCCGTGAGCGGCGCGACACAGGCACGCCCGCGCGGCGCATCGAGGTCAGTATGGATCAGCAGCGAGTTGCCGATTACCTGGACCTGGTTCAGCGATTGCATAACGGGAATCACCGGCATCAACGCGTTGTCAGCGAGGCGCATTAAATAGACGACGTTGGCATGCACATAGTCCCACTTGTAGAGCACAGCGAAGCGGCCGCACTCGCTAACCTTGACGGAGCACCAGTACTCCTTAACGTGGTCGTCGCCGAAGATCCGGTGGGCCGGCGCACCAGATCCGAGCCGATGTTCGTAGATGGCATTCCAGTGCGCCTCGTCGCCCACGGGCACTTCGCCCGGTTCAGGGCATGCCGCGTAGAGAAATCCTGACGAGTCGGGCCGCCAGGCCAGTGACGCATGGCTCGTACCGCGCGGCCGGTCAGGGCACAGCCGCCCGGTCTCGATGTCGAGTACGTGGATTACCGCCTCGTGGGTGCTGCCGATGGCTTTCCCGAATGCAACCAAGGCGCCGTTAGGAGATGGCACGGCAAACGCTAACACTTCGTCGCTCGACCAGGTGTTGGGGTCAAGCACCGTCTCGAGCCGCGCGCCTTCGCCCCGTCGCAGCATGAGCTTCATCTTCTCGTCATTAGCATCCATTCGCCAGAGGAACTCGCGTCCGTGCGACCTTGTGCGAATCGGCGGCGACAACCGCGGATGGCGCGCTGAATGCGTGACCGCTGAGCGTAGCCATTCACGCCCCGGAACCGCATGCAGCACAGCAGATGTGACAGCTTCCTGCGCCGCGATCCATGCCTGGGCCTCTGTGCCGTCGAGCCGCTCCAGCCAAGAGTATGGATCGTCAATCCACTTGCCATGCAGCAAGTAGCCGCCTTCCAGATCGACACGCGTGGCTGGAAATACCACTGCCTGGTTCAGCTTTTTCATGAAGGATTCCTCCGCGGTCGACTCTGTATCATGTTCGTGAGGTGGTTGTCATGCCCCCGGAACCAAGGCATCTTGGCCACTCAAAATCGCGCACGCTTGCCGAAGGTATCCGATGGATTTGACCTGTCCGAGTTGCGGCCCGTCAACGAAGACGGCCTGTTCAGCATGTTGGCGGCGAGCGGTCTTTCGCTCGAGGAGGCGGACGTTTCCCGGTCAGGAATAGCGACGAAAGGTCTCGATCACCTCCGGGGCAAACCCTGCGATTCGCTTGCCTGTCTCACGGCTGATGGACCTGACCTTGTCTTCGGCAATTAGAAAGAGATCGTCGCCACGCTCACGCCATGGCGGCAGGCGGATATCTATTACGCAGAGGCGATGGTAGAGGTCTGCCCGAAACCGGCCGGCCGCGACCTCCGACTTGAGATTTCGGTGCGAGGCGCAGATCACCCGGCCCTTGAACGGCAGTTCAGCGGTTCCTCCCGGACGCCGGAACTTGCGCTCCCGAAGCACGCGCAGCAACTGCGACTGCAGGTCGAGATCGAGTTCGCCGATCTCATCGAGGAAGAGCGTTCCGGATCCGGCCTGCTCGAAGACCCCTTTATGCTGGGCGATGGCGCCGGTGAAAGCGCCCTTTTCATGGCCGAACAACTGGCTGCCGAATAGGCAAAATTATAATAGTCCGAGAGCAAAGACCTCTCTTCACACAAAAGCCAGGGGCGAGACGTCTCACCATTCGGTGATGGCTCCTGCACCCGGGCCGCCCGGGTTTCGGTGCTGAAGACTGATCCATCTCCTCTCGCGCACCCGGCTCTCCGAGCATTCGGCCCGGCTCGACAGTCGCGGCTTTGACTGTCCTGCTATGCTCCACCGGGCGAAGCAACGTCGGCGATCGGCGGTAGCGCATCAGAAAGTAAGGTTCTGAGTTTCAAGATCTGGAGCCTCACAAATTCAGTTTTAGCAGACGTTGAAGCTCAATCCTACCCTCAGACGTGATTCTGATGAGACGGGTCGCACGAACTCTGGCGATCCAGCCGCGCCGAAACATCTGATCGAGCAGGGCCGCGCCGAGGGCGCCGGCCAGATGGGGCCGCCTCTCGCTCCAGTCCAAACATGGCCGGGCGAGGGGCCGACGCAACCGTTGCAGATCGTCGATCTCGATCCCGATCTGGCGGAACCACCGTGCTCCGGCCCTGGACACGGTAAAGGCCCGCTCTCCATCGGCCAGGAGCTGTTGCCTCTCCAGAGCCTGACAGAGTTCCACCGCCACTCTGCCTGCCAGGTGATCGTAACAGGTGCGCGCATACCTCAGATCCGGCGTCTGCCCTTTGGGCAGACGCGCGGCACTTCCGGCCGACGGTGCGAGTGCCACCATCGCCTCAATCGCATGCGCCACCTCCGGGGTCGCAATCCGGTAGTAACGGTGTCGCCCCTGCGGCGTAACGGTCAATAGCCCAGCCTCCACCAGGCGCGCCAGATGGGCGCTGGCATTCTGGGCGGAGACATTGGCGCAGAAGGCCAGTTCACCGGCAGGCCGGGATTGTCCGTCGAGCAGGCTCCAGAGCATGACCGCGCGCACCGGTTCGCCGATCAACTGTGCGACTTGGGCCAGATCCTCTATCACATCCATAGTTAAATCATAAATGAAACATTTCCGTATAGCCAGCGCTACTATTTACAAGTCATAAGGGTGCTCTCCGGTCTTAACCGTGAGCGGCTGAGACCGAGCGTGCCTTCGATTTCGTCTTTATAAGGAGGACCCATGAAGTTTGGCGCCCGCATCTTTCGGTGTCGGATCCTGAAGATCGCACTCGCGCTCTGCTGCCATCAATCGATCGTGTCCGTTCCGATCCTCGGTGCCCCGCGCGAAGAGCATTTCCGAATTGCCGGCTACCCATCATCGATCAAGCTGTTTCTTCGTCACTTGCCGCCGACCCGGGAGGGGAGGGGCGTGAAAGAGAACGTCGTCCTGTTTGTGCACGGCGCAACGTTTCCATCGGCCTCGGCCGCAGCCTTCAGATTCGATGGGCACTCCTGGATGGACGATCTATCCGCCGCCGGCTTTGATGTCTGGGCGCTGGACTTCGCCGGATATGGCGGATCGGACCGCTATCCGGAGATGAGCGTTCCCTCGGAGTCCAATCCGCCGCTCGGAAGAGCGGAGATTTGCAGCCGGCAGCTCGCCGCGGCGATCGATTTCATTCGCGCTCATCGGCAGATCGGCCGGGTCTCGATCATCGCGCACTCGTGGGGGACGCTGGCCGCAGGTCTCTATGCCACCCAACAACCGGAGAAGGTCGGACGGCTGGTCCTGTTCGGCCCCCCGGCGATGCGCCATTCGGAAGGGGCGGAAGATGAAGGGAGGAGGGCCTGGTGGTGTGTCACGGAAGAGGCCCAGCAGAAGAGGTTCTATGGATATGTTCCGCCGGGAGAGAGGCCTGTGATGGACCCGAAACATTTCGCGATCTGGGGGCCGGCCTATCTGGAGACGGATGCCGACAGTTTCAGGCGATCGCCGCCCTGTGTCAGAGTCCCGAACGGGCCCGTAGCCGATCTTGAAGATTCCTGGCACGGCCGGTTCGTGTATGATCCGGCCAAAATTGAGTCGCCGGTGCTGATCATCCGCGGGGAGTGGGACACCGTCACGACCTACCGGGATGCGCAGTGGCTGTACCAATCGTTGCGGTCCGCGCCGATCAAACGTGACGTGGTCATCAGCCGCGGGACCCACGTCATGCATCTCGAGCAGAGTCGATTTCAGCTCTATCGCGAAGTCCAGACCTTTCTGGAAGGCCATGACGGAGGTGAGCGATAATGGGCCAGTTTAGTTTAGACCCGATCGCGGCCGTGACGCATCCCGATCCATATCCCTACTATGCGGCTCTAACCAGTAGCCGGCCGCTCTATTATGATCGGGCGCGTGGGCTCTGGGTCGCAGCGAGCGCCGAGACCGTGACCTCCGTCCTGACGAACGAACTCTGTCGAGTGCGCCCGCCGGCCGAGCCGGTTCCGCGGGCGTTGCTGGGTTCGCCGGCCGCCGAGATCTTCCGACATCTCGTCCGGATGAATGATGGCGGGCGGCACCACGAGCTGAAACGGGCGATCCTACTGGCCTTGAGCTCGGTCGATCAGGTTCAGGTAGCCGAAGAGACCGCTCGGTGGACCCGTTTTCACCTGGACGGACTCGGGCCAGAGGACGTGCTGAGACGGCTCTCGGATTTCATTTTTCACTTACCGGTCTCCGTGATGGGCGGCCTTCTCGGCATGCCCCCAACGCTTTTGCCTCAGACAGCCCTCTGGATGAGCGAATTTGTGCGGTGTCTCGCGCCGGCGAGCAGTTCCGAGCAACTCGAACGGGGCAAGCTCGCGGCCGGCCAGTTGTTCGAGATGTTTCAGTCCCTGCTGATCCGTGGATCCGCCGGCGGCCTCCTGGCCACGCTCAACCGAGAGCTGGGTTGCCCGGAGCCGGAAGAGATCGCCGTCGTGGCCGCGAACGGGATCGGATTCATCTCTCAAGCTTACGAGGCGACGGCGGGTCTCATCGGCAATACTTTACTGGCCCTGGTTGCCTATCCGGAGGTGCGCCAACAACTCAGAGATGACCCGGCCCTGCTTCGTCTGGCAATCCCCGAAGTCCTTCGCTACGATTCTCCGGTTCAGAACACGCGGCGATTTCTGGCTCGGGACGGTCTGGTCGCCGGTCGAGAGATGAAGGGCGGAGAGGCGATTCTGGTGCTGCTGGCGGCGGCCAATCGCGATCCGGCGGCCAACCCCGATCCGGCGCGGTTCGATCTGTTCAGGCGGGAGCGGCGAATCTTCACCTTCGGCCTGGGCGCTCATGCCTGCCCGGGTGAAATGTTCGCCGCCACGATCGCTGAAACCGTGGTCAGGCTGTTGATCGGGTCAGGTCTCGACCTCGACCGACTGACGGCTACCTATCGCGCTTCGGCCAATCTTCGCATCCCGCTCTTCACCGCACCGGAGAGCGCCGGTCACCGAAATCAACCCGGTCGTTCACAAAACCAGGAGCAAAAGTTATGATCGCTGTAATCTTTGAAGTTTGGCCCAGAGAGGGGCTCCGGCAGGAATATCTGGAGATCGCCGCGAGTCTGAGACCACTGCTCGATCAGATCGACGGGTTCATCTCGATCGAACGATTCGAGAGCCTGAGCGAGCCGGGGAAGGTGCTCTCGCTCTCCTTCTGGCGAGACGAGCAGGCGGTCGAGGATTGGAGACGGCTGGAGCCGCATCGGGTCGCGCAATCCAGGGGGCGAGCGGAGATCTTCAAAGACTACCGGCTTCGGGTGGTCGCCGTGATCAGGGACTACGGGATGCTCGATCGAGAGCAGTCGCCTTCCGATGGTCGAGAGTTTCATGACCGGAACGAATGTCGCGTCTAAACCACGCTACAAAAGATCGGCACAATGATCTCAACCCGGAACGCGATCTGGCCCGTCGGAAGCGCACTCTCAAGGGAAGAGACAACGCCACCTATGAGATCGGAGACGATGCTCTCAGCCAGCAGGCCCTGATCGATAAGGTGACGAAGCGGTTCGAGATCTCTTCCGGGCGGGTCGAGCGAGCCATCGAGGAGCTCCTCGGACGCAAGCTCATGATGAGTGCCGACAACCAGGTGCTCAGCCTGGCGGTTCGTTTCGGCCGGGCCGCAACAATCGATGTCGACCGATCACCCTATGGTGCGGTAGAGTGGTCCGGTTATAAATCCCTACGGATCTGTTGCTCCGGCCCTACCAATCTATGGCTCGCTCTCAAACTGTCTCCGGAGATCCCGGGGCTGTTCAGTCAGTTAGGTCGCTTCGATACCAGATGGATATTCAGTGAGTATCTGTTGGATCTGGGACCATAGAGCAGGCGCCACGACAGGTTGGTCCCGAAATCCAGAGTCTTGAACGTGTCGATCAGAATATCCCGTGCTCTCTGGCGCACCGCTCCCTGTGAATCCCGATGTCGACTGAACCAGCTTTCGGGAATCGTCCCGAGCTCAACCCGAACCTGGGTCGCCTGGCTGAGGGCTGCGCAGACGTCTTCCAGCTTCTGGACGACCGTTCTTTCTTTGGCAGGCAGTGAGATCCTCATGTCGAGCACTGACTCTTGCGGAACGAGTTGCCCTTTGCGGTTCTTGATCGCTGTGGGAATGACATGCATGATCTTCCCGCTGCTTTCGATCCGAAATCTGCCGCCGTGGTCGCTTGCGGTCTGGGCGTCCAGCAATTTTTGCAGAACTATGGCCGGGTCGTTCGGAAGATTGGTGCTGGTGGCCACGCCATAAGTAAATTCCAGCGCTCCTCCTTTCGGGATGAACACCTTCGGCGCCTCACCTGGCTTATACTTATCGAGATCTCTACGGACCTTCAGCGTCACATCGGATATCTCGCTATCATGGCTGTAGCGTGGATCTTCATACGTAACGACCCATCCGTACCTGTCCTCCAATATTAAAATCGCCTGTGCCACCGGTCTGGGATCTTCAACCGATAATTTCACCTCGCTGGTGGTCTGTAGACTTCGCGCGGGCGCAGCAAAGCCCACCAGAGTGAAGAGACCGGCTACAAAAAGATCTCTCAACAGCATCTGAGGCGTTAATTGCCAATGGATGGAAGCGGATCGATTGAGTCGCATAACCATTCCTCCCCGAGGCTGACGACGGCTCCTGCTTCATAATCAATCTGAACTCGATCAGTCTTTAGACGATCCTTGGTGACCTGCAGAACCAATCTTTGAAGACGGCTAACCTGGCTCCTGATCGATTATAGCCTGAGTCCAGTTGGTGACAACGATCCTCTAGTAGTTACGGGTTTGGGTCTGCCCGCCGCGACTGCTTGACACCCTGGTCGCTTCGATGCCGGCTCCGAGTTGTTGATGGAGTTGAATCCTCTCTTTCCCATCGAAAGTGGGATGAACAGTGGCTATATGCGGAGTCAGTCGCCGTTACAGTTGCGTGGGCAGTGGCGGATTCACACCGCGCTTCCCGTTCACTTTCAGCATGTCGCGGTTAAGATTGAATCGGGGCCGATTCTTCACGTTCATCGTGTCGAGCCGGCGCCGGCGTATATGATTCCGGGAGCGGTTCTCCCAGGAATCGGCGGCGTGACTTAAATCATAAGCGCGGCCGCTCCCATTGCGGCTCCTTCAAAACCTTCATCTCATCGGACAGTCGCGGATTCGGCAGAAAGATCGTCGTCATCCGCTCGCCGAACCCGTTCCACATGTAGCTGTATTCGGCGGTCGTACCGCTGAGGCCGGCAATGCTCTCGCGCATGCCCGTGATCGGCTTCAACTCGGCGGTCATTTCGATGCTCCTCCTTTGGCTTTGAATAGTGGCGTGCTCCGGACAGGCGGAGCCGAAGATTGTGGCGCGGCCCGGAATGGCATAGACCAATAAATCATCCCGGGCCGCAGCTCGGCAAATCCTGGTTAGAGCCTGGCTCAACCGTTACTTGCCGAACAGATGGAAGGTCACTCCCACAGAGACGGTCCTGGGATAGCCGGGCGTGGCGTGAATGCGGGCCACCACCGGATCTCCGGGCCGCACCCGCGACTCGAAGTAGTTCTGGGTCTCGAAATAGTGTTTGCCGGTCAGGTTGTCGATCGAGAAGTTGAAATCCATCCAGGGGCGGACCCGTTTGACCAGGCTCAGGTCCATGACATCCAGCCCAGCGGCGCGAATGCTCGGGTCTTCGCCGTCCAGACGGTAGTTGCCGATGTGGCGGTATTGCAGCGAACCGCTGAAGCCATGCCAGCCCGCCAGCGCCAGCCCGGCATTGGCGACGGTGTGTGGTCCGCTGTCCACATAGACCCGGGGGCTGGTGCCACGGTAAAAGGCGTTCATGACCTGCGTCAGGCCACCGTTGAATGAGAGTTGACGCGTGACTTCCATGGAGGTCTTGATCTCGAAGCCGTAAGCCCGGCTCGGCCCCTTGAATTCGAAGGTGCCCTCATCCGCGACATAGACCTGTTCGTTGGAGCGATCGATCAAAAACAGATCGGTGCTCATCGAGATCCGGTTGACGTGATGCGAAGTCCCGATCTGGTAGAAGTCGGTCGTCGAGATCGGCGGCGAGTCCGGGCGCTGGATCACGCCCCGCGCGTCCTGGCTCGAAATACCGCGCCCATAGTTGAAATAGACCGTCACCGGCCAGCGTTCACTGGGGGTGTATGCGACGTTCGCCTTCGGTTGCACGCGAGAGGATCCCTGAACGCCGGAGGCCAGCGGATCGATCCGGTCTCGGACGTCGAAACGGAAGTGGTCATAGCGGAGCCCGGCATCGAGATGGAGACGCCCGCGCAGGAGGTCGAGACTCTGTTGCGCGTAACCGGCGACATTCGTGACGTGCGCGTGGGCCTTGGTCGTGGCATTGAGCGCCGGCGGACTGAAGGCCTCGTCGATCGGCATCCGTCCCACCCGAGGGTAGAGGCCGATCGAGATCTGGTTATCGTGAAAGTTGCCGCCTATCGTCAACAGGGCCTGCTGTCCGAAGATCTGATATGGATGAAGGTATTGCGTGTTGACGCCCTCCTGCAACCGCGAATCATGCTGTTGGAGACCGTCGCCGTTGAGCTCGTCGTTCAGGAAGAAGGTGAAGTTGGAATAGAGATCGAAGAGTGAACGCCCAAGAAAGCCGTCGATCTTGAAATTGTCGCCGGAGGCCCACTCTTTGCGATAGTAAATCCCGGTGGTGCCGAGCCTGACCCGCCCGCCGTCGGTGGGGTCGATAAATCCGAATCGATCCAGCCGCCCGGCCGAGACTTCGTCGAGCGGAAGCTGCCCCGATGAGAAGAAATCGTTGCGGCCGGCGTTGAACTTGAAGCCGAGTGACCGCCGGTCAGAGAGGGTCCGGGTGTAATTGCTCGTCACGTTGTCGCGTTTGTAACGCAGCGGGTTCTGGAATGGGCCATCAGTACGAGACCCTTCATAAGCGAGGAAGGAACGGCCGGTCTTCAAATTGGGGCTATAAGCGAGGAAGGTGCGGAAGGTATCGAATGATCCGCCCTGGAAGCGGGCCGTCACCTGGTCGGGCAGCGACTCCTTGAGGCGGATGTGGACGACCCCCAGACCCGAGAAGTCGCCGTACTCCGCGCTGAACGGACCGTTGAGAATATTAACGTCCTGAATCAATTCCGGTGTCAGCGACTTGAGTCCGCCCAAATAACCCTGCGCATGGCCCTGCGAGCCCTGATTCTGTTGGACGTCATCCACCAGGACCTTCAGGCCGCCGTTGACGCCGCCGTGGTCGAGGTTAAACCCAAAGCGCCGAATCTCGACCGACTTCCCGCCCCCTTCGTGTTGCCCGGCGTTGATGCCGGCATCGAGCGTCTGAAAGATCTGATCGTCTCGCGAAAAGAGCGTGTTCTTATAGATCGTATCGTTGCGGCGATCGATACTTGGGTCGAGGGCCGAAGCCTCGATCACCACACTGTCATGCACGGGTGGAATGACATATTCGATCTCGATCCTCAGGCTGTCAGGGATCTCGGCCGCGCCGATGGCCAATTCCCGCGGCACGATGTTCCGGCCTTCGACCTTCAGGGTCAGCGGACCGGCGGGGGCTGAAAGTCGAAAAGCGCCGCTGGCATCACTGACGGCTTTCCCTTCGCCGATGGCCGGACGGATGCTCAGCGATACTCCCGGTACCGCCTCGCCCTTATGAGTGACGATCACACCGGAGAGCGTGCGCTGACCGGCAGGGACGGAAGAAGCCTGGGGCCCGGATGTTTGGGCCCGAGCGGTCGAGATAGCCAAAAGCGTCAGGGTAAAACTGATCGCTACGAACTTGGACATGACGGTCTCCTCCAAATTGATGATTACCACTGTCACGCGGAAAATCAGTTTGGGAGGCCGAACACAAATGAACAGGGCAATTCAGAGTGGAGTGATCCCTGAAAAGGTTGGAACAATAGGGTCTGGATAAATGCCGCACTCTCAATCCTCGAAGAGTTCATCTGGACGACCGAACTTCAGGCAGGTCTCCTGACTTAAGCCTCGACGCCGAAGGCAACTGAATGCCGGCGGTGCCTCTTTTCCCTGGGAGCCTTCCCACGCTCTCGCGCAGTGGCACAAAGTAGGCAAGGAAAAGATAAGTAGGGCTTTCACAGTGGCGGGACCGTGCGGGAGTCTCACCCGCTTCCCTATTCTCCGGTGATCAAAGACTCGATCACCGGCACCTGAAGCCAAAACTGTTAGGTTAGAACACGACTTATCCTACAACATTAGCTGTGAATCACACAACAGCCTCACCGGCGCAAAAGAAGGATGATCGACATGAGAGCAGGCGCCGGTAAAAGGCCGTCGCGTCCCAGGTGGCACTCCCGCCCAGACGAATGCCGTTCTCGTTGCGGCTGAAGACGCTGCTCAGATAGCGCCCGCCGACGCCACCGCCGAACCCGTTCTTCCATTGATAGGTCGTCCACAGGTTGCCGACGTGGCGCGGAGCGAAATCCGGGGTTTGCCGGTATAGATGAAATTGTTGCTCGGCGAAAGTTGTAGCTAACGAGGCACGGCGGGCTTCTTCTTCCTGCAGGTCGATGACGAGACGTAAACGACGCTGATGATCGCGGACGAAAACAGATTGAAGCGCCACCGTCGGCGGGGGCTTCTTTTTCGACATCAAGAGCTCCTTGTCTGAGAAGTTCGCTACGGTGAAGCGGGATAATGTAACGGGCTTCTCAGATCAGAGAGGAGCGGATGTCTCAAAGAGTTTTTGGACGCCGACTCTCCCGGAAGCG
>DATEFT010000947.1:0-11157 GCA_035280505.1 Blastocatellia bacterium
TCCCGGTCGGTAACCCTAAGATCTCCGAGATCTCCTCGTAACTCTTCTCTTCCAGATCGCAGAGCACCAGCGCGTCCCGGTACTTCTCCGGGAGGCTGGAGATCGCTCTCGCCACCGCCTTCCGCCGTTCGTCGCTGATCATGACGTCCTCGGCCGGCACGTGGCGCTGGTCCGCGATCTCTATCTCGACCTCTTCGTTATCCTTGTCCGAGAAGAAGGTCGGAAACGGAACATTGCGGCGCCGCTTGCGCTGCCTCAATTCGCTGATCGCCAGGTTATGAGCAATGCGGTAGATATAGGTTGAAAAACTATAAGTCGCCTGATAACGCTCCGCATTGACGTAGACCCGGACGAAGGTCTCCTGAGCCAGATCGACCGCGCGATCATAATCCTCAAGCATGCGATACACATAGTTGGTGATCTGATGACGATAGCGGCGCACCAGCTCCTGAAAGGCCGTTTCATCACCAGTCCGGGTCGCCTCCAACAACGAGTGATCGTCCATCTGGTCGGCCGGGCGATTCGACTGCGGAGCCGAAAGCGCCTGAGTGTTTTGATTTGGCTCAGCGTCCTTCAAACCGGCGCTCAGCGTCCAAGTCGTCGTCATTGGTGATTTGCCTGATTCAAGTCGCTCAAGAGGCTTGCCCGACCCAAGGTCTTCTTGCGGAAGATCATTCATCACTTCGCTCTCGGTCAATGAGGCGTCTGGCTAACGGGGAAATGGTTCCCTTATCGCGAGCGATCAAAGAATATCTCCGCTCGCTGACACGCCAACTACGGGTTATTTGTTCCACAAAGTTGACGACTTTTTAGCCTCACCGGCCTGAATTAAACCTCTTTTCTTTTTAATCCCAAGTCTTGCCCAAGTACTTGCCCAAGTACCGGTTGCTGCTGATTTGGCTCCATCGCGGTGGCCAGAACCGTCAGTATACGCCTTCAGGCTTTTTTTTAATAGCCGATCATTAGCATCTCCTGATCTGGCCCGGAACGGCCGCGGCGAGGGGCGATCGGCGATGAATACTGCGGGTCCGCAACTATTTCGGATTGCGTTTTGCGGGCCAAAACCCTCATAATCACGGCGAGCTTGACACCTCTTCTCTGGGCGAGTTCTTCGCCAAGTATTTGAATGACAATTAGTTAAGAATTAAGACTAAGCAGCATAGCCGGAGGAAAATTTCTATGAATCAACGTAGGCTGTTCATCGCCAGTTGCCTCTCTCTCGTGGTCACGGCCATGATTTTTGCGCTTCGCGGTAACGTCGAAGATTTAGTCTTGAGCGATCCGACCCGGAGCATCTTCTTCGATCCGAGTCAGGCCAAAGCGGATTATGCCTGGATTTCGACCATGGCCTTTTTCGGCTTCGCGGCTTCGATTCTCGTGACCTCGCCGATGCTGGATGCGCTCGGCATGCGAAATCTGCTCTATCTGGCATTCGGTCTGCACATCGTGGGGATCATCGGATTTATCGTCGCGCCGAGCTATACGATTATGTCGCTCGCGATGTTGCTGGCGGGATTCGGCAACGGTCTGGTGGAGGCGGTGATCAATCCGCTGATCGCGACCCTCTATCCGGAAGAGAAGACGCACAAGCTCAACGTCCTGCATTCGTGGTGGCCGGGCGGGCTGATCATCGGCGGTCTGTTGGGCTACTTCATGAAGAGCGGCGGTTTGAGCTGGCAACTGCAGATGGGCATCGTCCTGATTCCGACGGTCATCTACGGCATCCTGATCTTCGGCCAGAAGTTCCCCTTGACCGAGCGGAAGGCCTCGGGCATCTCGACCGGCGAGATGTTGAAGACCGTCCTCAATCCGGCCTACCTGCTCCTGCTCGGCTGCATGATGATCACCGCCTCGATCGAACTGGCGCCCGGCCAGATGGTCGACTCGGTGCTCAACAAGATGGCCAACATGAGCGGCATTCTGATCCTGGTCTACGGCAGCGCCCTGATGTTCGTCCTGCGCTATTTCGCGGGACCGATCGCGCACCGGATTTCACCGATCGGGATGATGTGGGCCTCGGTGACCATCGCGTCGCTCGGGCTGTTCATGTTGTCGAACGTGACCTCGACCGGCATGGCCTATGCCGCGGCGACGGTCTTCTACGTCGGCGTCTGTTTCATGTGGCCGACCATGCTGGGGATCACCTCCGAGCGGTTCCCGCAGGGCGGGGCCTTCACCATGGGCGTCATGGGCTTTGCCGGACAGTTCGCCCTCGGCATCGTGATCTTCAACATGGGCAAGATTCGCGATCAGATCGGCGATGCCGCCTCTTTCAGATGGGTCGCGGCGCTGGCGGTCGTTCCCTTCGTGGTGTTCGCCATCTGGTGGGTCAAGGACTACCTGAAGGGCGGATACAAAGCGGTCAAATTGAGCCAGTCCTGAGAGATGTTAACCGCGAAATACGCGGAATACGCGACAGGTCACTGATTCCGCGTGTTTCGCGTGTTTCGCGGTTGGTCGATCGAGATGGTCAATGGTTCGCTCAGCCTCCGATAATTCCCGCCATCCCGCAGTTCAAGCAGCGATAGAGCGTCCCCGAGCGCTCGGGGAAGACCTGAACCCGCGCGGCGCCGCAGACATGCTCGATCTCGACTTCGAAGAGCGTGTAGTACTGATCGTCGGCGATATTGGCCAGCGCATCGAAGATCGACTGCTCGGCCACCGTGTTGCGATCGACGGCGTTAAAGAAGTCTATCTCATACTCGGTATAATCGTTGTCCACCTTAGCTTCTCCTTGCTCCCTCAACTGATCCGTTTCCAGGACCCGGCTTCCGGCCCAGGGGAAGGGGCCCGGATCGCCTCGATTTCCGTCTCTGGATTTTATCCTACTTAGCGATTGTCAAACGTAAAACTTAGCGAGGTGACTCGGAATGCCTGAAATCCGTCGATTGGCGTCGAACCGAACTCATCCGAGGCCGATCATCCCCAGCGCCAGCAGGAGCGCCCGTTTGTAGCCCAGTTCCCGGCCTGCCGGGTCGTACCACTCACTGAGGCGGTGTGAATCGCCCGACGATCCGCCGACCCCGATGGTGATCGCGGGGATCCCCAGGCTGATGGGAATGTTCGAATCGGTCGAGGCGCGATTGAGGATTTGAGCGAGACCGAGCGCGCGCGACGCCTCGATCAGGGTGCGAACCAGTCGGGCGTCGGGCTTGGTCTCGCCGGAAGGGCGATTCCCGATCAATTTGACCTGGGACTTGAGTTTCTGTCCCGACGCGGCGCGGATGGCATTCTCGTCGAGCACGGCGCGATTGATCGCGGCGAACAGGAACTCCTCCAATTTCGACAACTCGCTCTCCGAGGCCGAACGCAGATCGACGTCCATGGTCGCCGTCTGGGGAATGACGTTGACCGATTCGCCGCCTTCGATGCGGCCGATATTGTAGGTCGTCCGCGGATCGACCGGCGCGCGATAATCGGCGATTCGGGCCATGGCCCGGCCCAGCGCGTGGACCGGATTGACGACTCCGAAATCTCCCCAACTGTGTCCGCCCGGGCCTTCGAGCGTGATCCGGTAACGGCGCGAGCCCAGCGCCTGGAGCGTGATGAACTCCACCCCCGGGCCGTCGAACGAGACGAAAGAGGAGACGCGCCCGGCCAGCCGCCCTTCGTTGAAGAGGTGGCGCACGCCGCGCAGATCGCCCTCGCCCTCTTCGCCGACCGTGCCCACGAACGCGATGGTCCCGCGCAGTTTGAGCTGCGCCGCGTTCATGGCCTGGACCAGACCGATCAGCGCCGCCAATCCGGCGACGTCGTCGGCGATCCCGGGCGCATAGAGCCGCGATCCGACCCGCCGGACCCGGACATCCGTGCCCTCGGGAAAGACGGTATCGAGATGGGCGGAGAGCACCATGAGCGGGTCTTCCGATTGGCCTCGGTAGAAACCGATGACATTGCCCTCGCTGTCGGTATGAACATCGGACAGCCCGAGTTCGGAGAACCGTGAGGCGAGATACCGTCCCCGCTCGTGTTCTTTGAAAGGCGGCGCGGGAATCTCGCAGATCCGAATGTGTTCGGCCGTGAAACGCTGATCGGAAGAGTCGATGAACTCGAAGGCTTGCTTGACGCGCTCATTCCGCAGCAATTCCGAAATGGTCTCCGGATAGCGACGATCGGAAATAGGAAATATGGAAGCTGGCATAAGACGGATCGCTCTCTTTTCTGTGTCTCTCTCCGTACGACGCGATAATTCTAAACTAAAATGCGGGAGATTGCAGCTACTTGGCCCGGATCTTGCGACAAGCTTCAGGGGACGACGCCGCCGGCCGGGGATTAATTTTCGCGGATCCGGCTTCGGGCCCGGACCTCTTCCGAGCCGCTGATCGGGCTGTGAGAAGAGCCGCCGTGCGCTGCGGAAGGCCCGCTTGCGCGGCCCCAATTTTTAGTGTAGAAGGTGAGCCTCGGGACAGGAAAGCAGAACCACAAAAATCGTGAACGTCATTAAGCATCAGCATCAAGATCAGAAAGGAAAGTGAAGATTTGGAGCGCCATTCGAGTGATTCGGGGTGGATAGAAGTCATTACGGGTTCGATGTTCAGCGGCAAGAGCGAAGAGCTGATTCGCCGGTTGCGTCGGGCGCAGATCGCCCGCCAGCGCGTCCAGATCTTCAAGCCGGCGATCGACGTGCGATCTCCGGAGTCGCTGATCATCTCGCACTCCGAGATGAAGATCGAGTCGCTGGTGGTCAATACGGCCAGCGAGATCCTGATGGCGGTGGCGGCGGAGACCGACGTGGTCGGAATCGACGAAGGGCAGTTCTTCGACCAGGATCTGGTGGTCGTGGCGAACCGGCTGGCCGATCAAGGCAAACGCGTGATCATTGCCGGACTCGACATGGACTACCTGGGACGTCCGTTTGAACCGATGCCGATGCTGCTGGCGATTGCCGAAGATATCACCAAAACTCGAGCCATCTGTGTCCGGTGCGGCAGCCCGGCGACCTATACGCAGCGCCTGATCGACAGCCGTCAGCGCGTGGTGGTCGGCGCGGCGGAGACCTATGAAGCGCGTTGCCGCGCCTGTTTCGATCCACGTTTATCCGAATAACCGATTAAGGAGCGCAGACCATGAACTCACAACGTCCTCTCGAGCATGAGCTGTTCTATGATTTTCTACGTGTCGTCGAGGCTGCCGCCGTCGAAGCCGCGCGAACCATGGGACGCGGCAATCGCAAATATTCCGATCATGTGGCGGTCGAAAAGATGCGGGAGGTGATGGATAGTATCCCGATGGAGGGCACGATCGTGATCGGGGAGGGGGAACGCGATGAAGCCCCGATGCTCTACATCGGCGAGCGGGTGGGCATGGGCGCGAAGAACGGCAAGAGCGGCGAGTATCCGCCGGTTGATATCGCCGTGGACCCGCTCGAGGGGACCAACCTCTGCGCGACCGGTTCGGCGAACGCCATCGCCGTGCTGGCCGCGGCGGAGAAGGGCGGATTGCTGCACGCGCCCGACATCTATATGAACAAGATCGTGGTCGGGCCCTCGGTGAAGGGCGCCGTCGATATCGACGCGCCGGTCAAAGACAATCTCCACGCCATCGCCGGCCGGTTGAAACGCAAGGTCGCCGACCTGACGATCATCGTGCTGGAACGCCCGCGCCACGCGAAATTGATCCAGCAGATCCGCGAAGCGGGCGCCCGCATTCGGTTGATCAGCGACGGCGATCTCTCGGCGGGCATCTCGGCGGCGGTCGGGGGCTCGGGCGTTCACGCGCTGATGGGGATCGGCGGCGGACCCGAAGGCGTCATCACCGCCGCGGCCATGAAGTGTCTGAACGGCGAGATCCAAGCGCGGTTTATGATGAAAGATCAGTTGGAGCAACCGGAAGATCGCGCGAAGATTGCCGACGGCGTCTTCGAGCGGATGCAGTCGATGGGCATCGCGGATCCGACGCGCGTCTTCGACACCGACGCGCTCGCGCCGGGCAAGAAGATCATCTTTGCCGCGTGCGGCGTCACCGACGGCACGATCCTCCGCGGCGTCCGGTTCTTCGGCACCGGCAAACGGACCCAATCGTTGATTATGACGACCGAGACCATGCATGTCCGGTTCATCGACACGGTCCACGTCGAAGGCGGCCCGGATTCGTTCGTCCGGTTCGACCGGATGTGACGTCGCGAGCGCGAACCGGATCCCATGGAGCGCCAGGGACTGGAGGACTTGGTATGTGGTCGCACGCAAGTCGGAGCGCGAGAGCCGTCTATGGTTCAACGCTGCTGCTCTCGCTGCTCTGGCTGGGGCTGATCTGGGCCGCGCCCTATTCGATGGCCGCCGGCCGGGCGGAGGTTTCGATCGTTCTCTACCGGGCCTTCTCGGCGGTCTGTCATCAATTACCGGAGCGGTCCTTTGACTGGATGGGGTTTCCGCTCGCGGTCTGTGCGCGCTGCACGGGCATCTATGTGGGGGTGGTCGCGGGGCTGCTGCTCTACCCCTGGCTGCGCCGCCTGGAGAACCCGGAGGCTCCCAGCCGCTGGTGGCTGATCGGGGCGGCGATTCCGATGGCCCTCGATTTCGGCGGCGGATGGCTCGGCCTGTTTGCCAACACCTGCTCTTCGCGTGCGGCGACCGGGGCCGGGTTCGGACTCGCGGCCGCTTTCTACATCGTTCCCGGGTTCGTTTGGATCTGTCGATCGCGAGAGGTTGAATGAAACTCTGGAAAGTCAGTTGTTGGGAATTTGAGATTCAAACCGCGAAAGACGCGAAATTATACAGCTTTCGCGTCTTTCGCGGTTAAGCCTCAAAACTTCAAGAGACTTACTTTTCAAAGTACCAGGTTATTCGGATGGAGATGGAGAACCGATTATGGTGGAAGTGGATTACAAGAAACCCGCGTTGATCGGGGGACTGATCACCGGACTCCTGCCGGTCATTCCGGTGGTGAATATCTGTTTCTGTTTGTGGGCGGTGGTCGGCGGCATCGTCGCCGCGAGGATGTTGATCAATCGCTCGTCCTGGCCCCTGACCTCCAGCGACGGCGCGCGGATCGGGCTCTACGCCGGACTGATCGGCGCCGCCCTCTATTTCATCATTCAGGCCCCCCTGCTGATCTGGAGCCTGGGCGATACCATCGAGATGCTGACGCGGTTGCCCTTTCTCTCCGAGGAGATGAGGAACTCTTACGAGAAGCTGCGACAGAGCCCGGTGCTCATGTTCGCCCTGGCGATGTTCAGCGTCTCGATGGCCGCGCTCTTCCTGCTGGGACTCGCCGTGGTGGGCGGGCTGCTGGGAGTGGCCCTCTTCGAGAAGCGGGGAACTCAACCTCCTTATCCGCCGCCGCCTCCTCCGCCGTCCACTCCGCTCAACTACCCGCCGCCGCCGAGCGGCCCGGGAGCGACGCCCGGCAGCGGTGAGTCGGTGTAGCGATGAGTCGGAACAAAAGGTAAGACAAAACAAAAAAAGTGCTAGGCAGCATCGAGTCTTCTGACTATAATGCAGATGTCAAACGGATCGCTTTTGATGTTATGGATCTGCCGGTAGCGATGGGCCGCCCCTTGCGTCGCGTCAGTACAATCCAAAGCCTGGAACTCCAAATCACAAGATTCAGGATCAACCATTCAAAAGAGGATCAGCTTTATCGATCTTTATTGATCACTCTTTATTTTTGCGCGAGTTGTTTGAAGATATTTCAAGAGCTAGTTAGGGGATGAGTGGGTGAGATCTGCAGGCAGCGTCGATCGGGATTCCGGTTCGAATCTGCACAGGGTTTGAGCGCAGATCTAATATATATTGGCCGGGGAAAAGAATAGCTCTCGAAGACTCGGTAGTCATCATTCATAATCATCTTGAGCCCTCTCCCGTACCTCATCTAGTCGAAGAGATCAGAGAACAACCATCAGTGGCAGACGTGTCGAGAGACAGGTCGGCGGTCGCTCCTCAATTGGCGGCAGTCGATCTCGATTCGCAGCGAGCCTCACTGCGGGTGCACGTGTGCCTGACTCCGGGTCGGAGCGGATTCTTCCATGGACCACCGTGGGGAACGTTCTCGGGCCGAATTGGAACTCCACACTCTTGATGCCGCGCAGGCATCCAGACCCCTCACCGGTCTGCACATCGCTCAGGATTGAAAAAATGAAAGCTCCATCATCCAAGTTGTCGCGCTCGGCCGCGGCAGTGTCTTCATGTGTGTCTTCTCAGCTTTCATTCTGGAAGACCAGGATCGAAACCGGCGACGCCCAGGCACTCTGGCAATCACTGCACCGACTCGTCTCGGTGCATCCGTTGGTGCGGTCGGCGCTCCGCAGTCAACAATTTTCATCGGCTGCCACGCCCTTCTTCTCGGTCCGGGACCTGACCCAGGACCTCTATCTGCTCTTGTTACAGAAAGGGCGGTTCGAACACTACTTTTCTGCGGAGATGACCGACGTCGAGATCGAACGCGAGATCTTCCAGATCGAATTGACCAACCTCTTGATCGGCCACCTCCGCCGCAACCGTCCGGAGAATTATCGGATGGTGCGCCGCATCAGCGGCGTGCTCGAGAGCGATCCGCGGTTTAGTCTCTTCAAGCGGCGCGAGGGCCAGACCTCTCGTTACCGGCAGGCGGCCGAGGCGGTCTACGGTCTCCGCGAATGGGCCGAAGAGAAGGCGCTCAAGGATTGCGGCACCTTCGGTGAGCTGATCGCCGGGATCTCCATGCGCATGCGCAATCGCAAGCGCGCGGGCTGCACCGGCGAGGCGCAGGTCATCGTCACCAACCAGGAACTGACCGAGTTGCTGGTCGAGATCTTCGAGGCCATCGATTCTCCGGCGCCGTTGCGCGTCCTGCGCCAGCTCGCCCTCAGTAAACTTCCGGTCTCCGATCCGTCGATCACCGCGATCGAGGATGACGCCGATGACGAGCAACCGGGCTACAGCGTCTACCAGTCGATCCCTTCCTCCGAACCCAGTCCGGAGCAAGTGGTGCTGCGACGGGAACGGGAGGCGCAGATTCGCTGCGTGGCGGCGCGGTTCCTCGATCAACTCCGGCTGCTGGTCCGCTCGAATCCACGCCGCACCGAGCGCCTCTGGCGCGTGCTGTGGCACTGTTTCTTCGATCCCGAGGAGCCTTCTCAACTGGAGATTGCCGAGATGATCGGGATCTCCGATTCGTCGGTCAGCGATTATCGCCGCAAATTGGAGGCCGAGATGCGCAAACTGGGGCTGGCCCTGGAGCATCTCCGCTGTTTCGCCGAGGAGCTGGAAGAGCAATTGCGCTCATGCCTCTCGATCTCGGATCGAAAGCCCGGCCCCATGCTCTGGCCGCGCTATGAATTCGGTTCTCTCGGACCCGACTTGAGGGTCTAGAGCAGTCCAGAGAAGTCTAGTGAAGTTGCGGAAGATTATGAGAACGAATCTTTAGACTTTTCTAGACTTCTCTAGACTTAATGTTATCCCGCTTGTCGCCGTCGCCTCAGTCGGGCTATGATCTGGCCCGATGAAGGTTCTTCATGTCCTTGATCATTCGCTGCCCCGAATCAGTGGTTATAGTCTTCGCAGCGAATACATCATCCGCTGGCAAAAGCGACTGGGGCTGCATCCGGTGGTCGTGACCTCACCCGAGCACCAGGACTTCACTGATGAATGCGAGAGGATTGACGGGATCGAGTTTTATCGCCTACATCGGCCGTCATTCTCTTCTTCATCTAAAATTCAGACACTTCCCCTGGTCAGACAATTGGCCTCTGAGGCCGCGTTCTCCAGAGAGATCCGGAGACTGATCGAGGATCAGCAGATCGATCTGGTCCACGCGCACTCTCCTTCTCTCAACGGGTTGGCGGTGGCGCGAGCGGCGGCGGAGGCCGGGCGGCCGTGGATTTATGAGTTGCGTTACTGCGAGGAAGATGCCGCTGTTAGTCGGGGCGAGATTCGGCACAATTCGCTACGGTATCGCGTGATCCAGAAGCTGGAGCAGTCCTGCCTGGATCAGGCGCCGTGCGTGGTGGCGATCAGCACCGCTCTGCGCGATGAACTGCTCCGGCGTGGAATGGCCGAGAGCCGGATCTTTGAAGTCCCGCAGGGCGTCGACCCCACACTTTTTCAACCGCGCCAGCCGGATCCTGAACTGGTCGGCAAGTATAATCTCAAGGGGAAGACGGTGATCGGCTTCATCGGATCGACCGGCCCGGATGACGGGTTGATCACTTTGATCGATGCGATCCTGCTCATGTTGAAAGAGGGGCGGGAGGTCCGGGCGCTGCTGGTCGGAGGCGGTCAGGCCGAACTCTGGTGGGAACAGATCCCCCGAGATTGGCGCGATCATTTCATCTACGCGGGCCGCGTCCCGCACCAGGAGATCGACCGTTATTATTCGTTGATGGACGTCGTGGTCTATTCGCGCCTCAGGTCGCGGGAGACCGAATTGACGCCGCCGCTCAACCTGCTGGAAGCCATGGCGATGGAGCGGCCCGTGGTCAGCGCCGGCCTCGACGTGATTCGCGAATGGATCCGGGACGGCGAGACCGGTTACCTGATCGAGGAGGCCGACGGCGGCGCCCTGGCCGCCGATCTGAGCCGCGTGATCGACGATCCCGCGCGCCGAACGATCGGGGAACAGGCCCGCGCGTTCGCTCTGGGGCAAGAGTGGGGCCCGATCGTTCAGCGTTACCTGACGGTCTATGAGCGGGCCCTGAAGTGAGAGGAAGTGAGAGGAGGCAGCTTGAGGATTTCTCGGGTCTATACGAAATCGGGCGATGCCGGAGAGACCTCACTGGTCGATGGCAGCCGGGTCCGCAAGGACGATCCGCGGGTCACCGCCTATGGTGAGGTCGATGAATTGAACTCCTGGTTGGGACTGGCGCGGACGGGCTTGACCGATCAGCAGTTGGCCGAGGCCCTGGGCACCATTCAGAATGAGCTGTTTATCGTGGGGGCCGATCTGGCCAGCCCCCTGACCGTGCAGGTCCCGCGCATCGGAGAAGAGCAGATCGAACAGATGGAACAGTTGATCGATCTGTTGCTGGAAGAGCTTGAGCCCCTGCGTGAATTTATTCTTCCCGGCGGCACCCAACTGGGCGCCACTCTGCATCTGGCCCGCACGGTGGCCAGACGCGCGGAACGCACCGTCGTCTCTCTGATGGCACGGGAAGAGATCAATGAAAAAACGCTCAAGTATCTGAACCGGCTTTCCGATCTACTTTTTGTAATGGCGCGAGTCGCCAACAAACGTGCCGGCGAG
>DATEFT010000948.1:0-11403 GCA_035280505.1 Blastocatellia bacterium
CCGCGAAAATGGCCGCGAGAACAGCCGCATTTTGCCTCTCCCACCTTCAGACCGGAAGACCAAGAGAACGGACGCGGAGATTGTCTCCCTCTCTCCTCCGACGGCGCTCGATCAGCAGCCCGTCGAGAGACCTGCGGAACCGCGACCGGTTCGCCGAGCCGAGCCGCCGCCGGTCGAGCGGCCTCCTGAGCCCAGGCTCGAGGCGAGGCCCGAGCCGAGGGTCGAACTGAGACCGGAACCCAGACCGGAACCGCGACCGGTTCGCCGAGCCGAGCCGCCGCCGGCCGAGCGGCCGCCGGCCATGAAGCCGAGCCGGAGAATCGATTCGCCGCCGGTCGAGCGGCCTCCAGATCTGAGGGCAGATCTGAGGGCCGAGCCGAGATCCGATCCGAGAATGGATCCGAGAATGGATCCGAGGGCGAGCCGAAGGATCGATTCACCATTACCCGAGCGGCCTCCAGATCTGAGGCCGGATCCGAGAGTGGATCCGAGGGCGAGTCGGAGAATCGAGCTGCCGATGCCGCCGGATCTGAGGTCCGATCCGAGAATGGACCCGAGGGCGAGCCGGAGAATGGATCCGCCGATCGATCGATCGCAAGATCTGAGATCGGCCCAGCGGTCGCCCGGGACCCAGGACTTGAGATCGGCCCAGCGGCCGACCGGTAACAGCGAAATTCTACGCTTTGATTCAAAGGTCAAATCGATTTTAACCGGAAGCCTGAGTTACGCTCCGGAAATCCGCAACAAGAAATGGCTCGCCTTCGTTCCCGTGCTTTTACTGACAGTTGTTCTGGTGTTTGTCTTCGCATACATTGCAGCAAGGTAGCACTCTCCTGAGGGCCGAGAATAAGTTTTAATGGTTCAGACAATATATGAGCAGATCGGTGGCGAAGAGAAGATTCGCCAGTTGGTCGACCGTTTTTACGACCTCATGGATACGGAGCCGGAGGCCGCCGGTATTCGCGCACTGCATCCCGAAAAGTTGGATCATTCGCGCGACAAGCTGTTTATGTTTCTGGTGGGGTGGATGGGCGGACCGCCGCTCTACGTTCAGCAGTTCGGCCATCCGCGGCTGCGCGCGCGCCACTTGCCTTTTCCGATCGGCGAATCGGAACGCGATCAGTGGCTATGGTGCATGAGCCGGGCGTTGAATGAAGTCGTCACCGATCAGTTGCTGCGCCAGCAGTTGGGGCTTTCGTTCGGACAGCTCGCGGACTTCATGCGCAACCAGGGTGGGTCGGTCGGGAGCTGAGAGTCATGAAAATCATTCCGTTAGGTACCAGCTCCGGCAAACCCACGCTCAGCCGAAACGTCAGCGCGACGGCGGTGACCGCCGACGGCGAGTGGTGGCTCTTTGATTGCGGCGAGGGCACGCAGACCCAGATCGCGCGCGCCGGGTTGCCCTCCGGGAAACTGGTCGGAATCTTCATCACGCATCTCCATGGGGATCATTTCAACGGTCTGGCCGGGTTGCTCTCGACGATGGCGCTCGACCGGCGCGAGCGGCCGCTGGCGCTGGTGGGTCCGCCGGGCATTCGCGATTACCTGGAACTGCTCGCCCGTTTGAGAATCCTGTTCGTCAACTATCCCCTCGAGGTGCGGGAAGTGAGCGCGGAAGAGCTCGCCCCCCGCAAGCAGGAACCGGTCTTCGAGTCCGCCAGATACACGATCGTCACGAGCGCGCTCGATCATCGCATCTTTGCGCTGGGCTATCGGCTTCAGGAGAAGATGCGGCCGGGAAAGTTCGACCTGGAGAAGGCCCGCGAATTGGGCATTCCCTCCGGACCGCTCTACGGACAACTGCAGTCCGGCCGGGAGATCACCTTGCCCGATGGGCGGACCATCCTGCCCTCGCAGGTGCTCGGCCCGCCGCGGCCCGGCAAGTCCGTGGCCTATTGTCTCGATACGCGCCCATGCAAGAATGCGCTCTCGCTCGCCCGCGAGGTCGATTGGCTGATCTACGAAGCCACCTACACCAGCGAGTTGAGCGACGAGGCCCGCCAGTACGGCCATTCCACGGCCGCGCAGGCGGCCCAGACCGCGCGCGAGGCGCAGGCGCGCCATCTGTTGATCACGCATTTCAGTTCACGCTATCCCGATCCGCGCCCACTGCTGCGCGAAGCTCAGAGCATCTTTCCGGAAACCGTGATGGCGGAAGATCTGATGGAGATCGATATCTGATGGGAATTTTAGATTCAAACCGCTGTTTCGCTGTTTTGAATCTAAGTCCCGATTGCAATAAACCAAGAATTATTCCGCCTAATTCCTTCGAAATTACCGGTCTCCACGAAACGTTCCAGGTCTCTCGACTCGTAGTAGTTAATATTCGCCGCCATTCAGTCTTCAGAATCGGTTAATCAGACCCCCACGGCATTTTAAATTGCTTAATCTGAATCAAAGTTGAAGCTCGGCCCGGTTGAGCTTCCATTCCCGGGTTTTTTCGACCTGACAAGTGAGGAGAGCGCTTGTTGACGCTATTTACAAGCCAATGCTAGACTTTGCAAGGCTTTAGCAAGATTTGAGTTGCCGGCATTGGTCTTCCAACGTCATTCAACTGACATGTCATTGAACTGAAAGGAGGACGGTGTGGTCTTTAAGGTCGGGCAGAAAGTCGTTTATCCAACGCAAGGCATCGCTATCGTCGAACAGATCGAATCCCGCCAAATCGATGGAGGTCGACAGGAGTTCTATCTCCTGCGCCTGCATGCCAACCAATCTCTGGTCATGGTTCCAATGCGAAATGCTGATGAGATCGGATTGCGTCGTCCGATCGCCGCGCGTCAATGCGAGGAGTTGATGCAAGTTCTGGCCAAAGATTTTTCCACTCCCCCGGCTGACTGGAAGGATCGGTTCAAGGAGTTCACGGAGGTCATGCGGAGCGGGGACCTGTTCGGGGTCGCCGAGGTGCTCAAAACGCTGACCTATCTCAATCAACTCAAGCCGCTTTCGTTCCGTGAGAAACAGATGCTGGAGCGCGCACGCTACCTGATCGTCAGCGAGTTGGCCCTGGTCAGTAGAAGATCGGAGGCGAGCATTATGCCGAAGGTGGAAGAGGCGCTGAGCGGCGCTTGTACGAAACACGCGAAATCCGTTGCCACTGCGCACTGACCGCGAACTCTTAAAGCCATGCCGTTGATCGGAGTTTTGAGCCGCCCTAGTAAACCGCCGATCAACGACATGACTGACTCGATGCACTCTGCACAGGCTCGTAATAAGTCCCAGCCTGAGGCCTCAGAGTCGTAGCGGGGCAGAGGCACATCGGGGCACCACAAGTCGGACTCTCCAAGTAGCCCTTCCTTGTCTAAAATTGGTTTTCGCAATAATCGGGCCACAATTCTCACCTGAAGCCCACAGCCGAGTAGAGGGCGGGGGCCGGGCTGGAAGTGTAGCCGGTTCAATCCTTCCGCCCGCGCGGTCCGGCCGCGGCGAACTCTTCCCAGAGCGGTCGCCGGGATTTTTTGAAGTTCCTCGTGTCGGTTCAATTCAGACGAAGTGTAATCGTCCAATGCATTCGTATCGCAGATATCCAGGCCGGCCGGAGTCTTCTGATAAAAATATAACGGGCACGTCTTTTGCTTCACTGAGATTTGGCATTCAGTTTCCGTGCAAGGGGACTGGAAACTGAAAAGCTGAAAAACTGAAAACTGCAACTTAACTCGGAGGCAAAGATGACCATCATCTCTTTATTGGTTCTATTACTGATTGCCGGAATCTGCGGAGCAGTCGGGCAAGCCATTGCTGGGTTCAATATGGGCGGCATTCTGGTTTCGATTGCGATCGGTTTTATCGGCGCCCTGTTCGGTATGTGGTTGGCCGGGGTGCTGGGATTACCGGAACTGTTCCCGATCAGAGTCGAAGGCCAGCGTTTTCCATTGCTCTGGTCGATTGTCGGCTCGGCTCTCTTCGTCGCCTTGATCGGCTCACTATCGCGTCGCCGGACTCGAGTGCTCTGATCGCGGACGAGAAACGCAGTCGGGGAGAATGATGGACGCGAATCTGAGGTCTGCGATTCGCGCAGCGATCTCCCGTCCACGAGGGCCTCAAGATTTGGGCCTCAAGATTTAGGCCTCAAGATTTTCTCAAGGGGGCGGACTAAGATCGAGGGTAGGGAGTTACAAAACTGTCGGTGAGACAGGTCAGTCTCTCGCGGATCCGGTCGAACGGGAGTGCACGTTTCGATCTCGAATCCGGCGGTTGACGTGGCGATCTTGGCTGGGCAGTTGAATACCCGTATCTCTCACAGCATGGGCCCATCATTAAGCTGCGCCCCCGGCAAACGGTTTCAGGTTCGCGATCGGTAGTAATGATGATCGAGACGCTGGACCGTTCAACGACCAACCACCCGGCTAGTGACCTAGAGGGCGGCAACCATTGCTGTCTGGTGAATGATAGAAGAAGTGTCGAGAGTGGTTCTTTGCCGGGGGCAAATTTAAAGGCTCGTGTGTAGTATGGCAGACTGGCAAAAAGGGTGTTTGGAGTGGCGTTTTCATTCCTGGTTTTTCCATAGCCGAAGCCGAATGAGGAGGGCATTTCAAACTGATAGGTTAGGTGACTACACACGAGCCATTTCTTAACACTTCACACCCTACCAACCATCGAAATTGCTCAAATTACTTTGTAGTCGTAGTTGAGTTCCGTCTCGTCTCAGAGCCGACGCGCCGTGCTGGGCGCTCTTCGATTCCTACCATCGGCCAGGCTCATGCCGCCATTCATGACTCGGAAATGTTGGTGATCACCAGGGGTGAAAGGAAGACCCGGTTCTGCTGTATGAAGAGGTGAGGAATGTGATGCGATGAACATTGGAATCGATAGGAGAGCTTTCGGGGGGCTGATTTTGGCGCTCTCGACTCTGATCGGCATTGGTTGGGCTTCGTACCAGAGCATAAATAATCTGATCACCACGAACCATGAAGAGACCCATTCTTATGTGGTGCTGCGGACGCTGGAAGACGTCTATTCGCAATTGAAAGAGGTGGAGCGGGGGCAAAACGCCTATGTCGTCACCGGCGACGCCAAATATCTGGAGCCCGTCTATTTCGCCATCAATGTGATCGGCCGCGATTTCCGGAGCCTCCGGGAACTGACCTCGGACAATTCTCAACAGCAGCGATGGCTCGATGCGCTCGAACCCACGATCAAGTCGCGGCTGGCGCTGGTCGAAGAGGTGGCGGCGGTCCGGCGGGATCGCGGTTTTGAAGCCTCCCGCCCCCTGGTCGGTCGAGAGCAGGAACGGCGGCTGATGGACGAGATCCGGCACCAGCTCTATCGATTGCAGGACGATGAGCAGCGGTTGCTGAAGGACCGGGTGCGCGTGGGGATCGAGAGAGCCCGGTCGACCGTCATGATTCTGGTGACCGGCACCATGACCAGCATCGTGCTGCTTCTCGGCGCCTTCTTCCTGATCCGTCGTGAGGTTCTCGAGCGTCGGGAGGTGGAGGCGGAGCTGCGCCGGACGCGCGACGAGCTGGACCAGCGAGTCCGGCAACGAACCGCGGAACTGCAATGGTCGAACGAAAATTTTTTGAATGAGCTTGATGACCGCAAACAGGTGGAAGCGGCGTTGCAGGAGAGCCAGGCGCACATTACCGGGATCATCGGTTCGGCCATGGATGCAATTATCGCCGTCGATTCCGAGCAACGGGTTATGCTTTTCAACGCTGCTGCCGAAAAGATGTTTGGATGTTCAGCGGATGAAGTTCTGGGGCGCCCCCTGGATCGTTTCATCCCCGAACGATTTCGCGCGGCGCACCATGAACATATTCCGGCTTTCGGACAGGCCCACGTCACTAAACGCCGGATGGGCGCACTCGGAGCGGTCTTTGGATTACGAGCTAATGGAGAGGAGTTCCCGATCGAGGCCTCGATCTCGCAGATCGACGTCGCCGGACAGGTGCTCTATACGGTCATCTTACGCGACATCACCGAGCGGCTCCAGCATGAAGCCGAGACCCGGCGTTTGAACGAAGAGCTGGAGCATCGGGTGATTCAGCGGACCAGCCAGCTCCAGGCCGCCAATCGGGAGTTGGAAGCCTTTACCTATTCGGTCTCTCACGATTTACGGGCCCCATTGCGCGCAATCGGCGGATTCGCCCGAATTCTGATCGAAGAGTACCAGCCGCATCTGCCGGAAGAGGCTCAGCACTATCTGCGAACGGTGCAGGATAATGCGGAGCAGATGGGGCACCTGATCGACGACCTGCTCGCCTTCTCGCGGCTGGGTCGCCAGGCGCTCAACAAGCAAACCATCGCCCCGTCGGCGATGGCCAAGGCGGTGATCGCCGATCTCTGGCGGGATTATGCCGGGAGACAGGTTGACGTGGAGGTCGGCGAGTTGCCGATGTGCCAGGCGGATCCGGCCCTGCTCAAGCAGGTCTTCATCAACCTCCTGGCCAATGCCTTCAAGTTCACGAGCCACTGTCCGGTCGCTTCGATCGAGATCGGCTGTCAGAACGGAGATCCGCAATTGGACCGGCCGATCTATTTCATCAAGGACAACGGCGCCGGTTTTGACATGAGATATGTTCATAAACTGTTTGGCGTCTTCCAGCGGCTGCACCGGGCCGAGGATTATGAAGGGACCGGCGTCGGGCTGGCGATCGTGCAGCGAATTATTCATCGTCACGGCGGGCGGGTCTGGGCGGAGTCGGAGGTCGGGCACGGCGCGACCTTCTATTTTACACTTGAGGAAGAAGCTAATGACGGAACACAGCATCGAGATCTTGCTGGTTGAAGACAATCCGGCCGACGTCCAGTTGACGCTGCACGTCTTCAACAAACACCGGCTGAGCAATCGTGTCCATATCGTCCGGGACGGCGCCGAGGCGCTGGAGTTCATCTTCTGCACGGGCGCCTACTCGACTCGCCGGATCGAAGACCGGCCCAAGGTCATTCTCCTGGATCTGAAATTGCCGCTGGTGGACGGGATGGAGGTCTTGCGGCGAATCAAAGCGGATCACCGCACCAGCGCGATTCCGGTCGTCATGTTGACCTCCTCGCGCGAGGAGCGCGATGTGATCGAGAGTTATCAACTCGGGGTCAACAGTTACATCGTCAAGCCCGTCGATTTTCATCAGTTCGACGAGGCCGTCAGGTCCTTGGGGATGTATTGGCTCCTGCTGAACCAGCAACCGATCGCCTCGGAAGATTGCGAGCAGGGGGCCGCCCACTGTTCATCGAGCGCGTAACCCGCGCGCTCGAATCGCCCTCGCCGGTCGGCCGGGCGGCGATCAACTCCTCTACCGCTGGATTGCGGATCGATATTTGACTATCAGGAAGGTATTTATGAGTACTCCACTTCGTGTCTTGATTCTGGAAGATCGCGCCTCGGACGCCGAACTGGTGCTTCACGAGTTGCGGCGGGCGGGATATTCTCCGGATTGGCGTCGAGTCGAAGACCGAGCGGAATACCTGGCGCAGTTGGATTCCTCACTCGACGTCATTCTCGCCGACTATTCGCTGCCGCAATTCGACGCCTTGACGGCGCTCGAACTGTTGAAGGAACGGGAACTGGATATTCCGTTCATCATCGTCTCGGGGAGCATCGGCGAAGACATCGCGGTCTCGGCCATGAACAAGGGCGCGGAGGACTACCTGCTCAAAGATCGCCCGGCGCGTCTGGGTCAGGCCGTCGGGTTGGCGTTGGAACGCAAACGCCATCGGCAGGAGCGAGTGCAGGCCGAAGACGCCCTGCGCGAAAGCGAAGAACGATTCCGCGCCACCTTCGAACAGGCCGCCGTCGGCATGGCGCTGGTCGGCTTGGACGGGCGCTGGTTGCTGGTCAATCAGAAACTGTGCGACCTGGTCGCCTATACCCGCGAAGACCTGCTTGCCCGCGCCTACAAGGACCTGACCCATCCGGACGACCTCAATGTCGATATCGATCATCTGCGCCATTTGCTGGCCGGCGAGATCAAGAGCTATTCGATCGAGAAACGCTACCTGCGACGCGACGGGACGGTCTTCTGGGGCAACCTGACCGGCTCGCTCGTCTGCCAATCGACCGGGCATCCCAAATATTTCATCACCGTCATCAAAGATATCAGCGAGCAACTGAAGTTCGAGGCCGCGCTGCGCGAATCGGAGGAGCGGTACCGGTTGTTGTTCGAGAGCAATCCGCATCCGATGTGGGTCTACGACCAGGCGACCCTGGAATTTCTGGAGGTCAACGACGCGGCGGTGCGCCACTTCGGCTACTCGCGGGAAGAGTTCCTGGGGATCACCGTCCGGGACGTTCGCCCGCCCGACGACGTGACGGCCCTGGTGCAAAATGTCGCCGGAGCCGGTTCGACGCTCGGCGCGGACGGGACCTGGCCGCACCGGAAGAAGAACGGCGAGATGGTCGAGGTCGAGATCACCTCGCATGCCTTGAGTTTCGACGACCGGGCCTCGCGCCTGGTCCTGGCGCTCGACGTGACCGAGCGGAAACGGGCGGAGAAGGAGCAGCGGCGATTGCAGGCCGCCATCGAGAAGTCGGCTCTGGAGTGGCAGTTGACCTTCGACGCCATCGAGTCTCCGGTCCTGATTCTGGATCCCTCCGGACGGATCACCAAATCGAATCGCGCGGCCCGGGAACTGGTCGGCGAGAGCACCTCGGAGATGGAAGGGCTCAATATCGGGAAGCTGAATCCCGCTCCGCTCTGGCAGCGGGCTGCCGAGGGCATCGGCCAGGTGCGCCGCAATCGCGCCGCCGCCACGTGCCAGGCCACGGATGAGGCCAGCGGACGGACCTGGGACCTCGCCATCAGTATCGCCAATATTCCTCAAGGCTACGATGAACGGATCATTCTGGTGGTTCGAGAGATCACCGAACTGGTTCAGTTGCAGGGGTCGCTCCATCGCAGCGAGACCATGTCCCTGTTGGGCTCCCTGGTCTCCGGGGTGGCCCACGAAGTCCGCAATCCGCTCTTCGGCATCTCCTCGACCCTGGACGCTTTTGAAGCCCGCTTCGGCGCCCGGGAGGAGTTCCACCGGTACCTGGAGATTCTGCGGGAGCAGGTGAGCCGGCTCAATGGGTTGATGAAGGACCTCTTCGATTACGGCCGGCCGATCAGCCCGGAACTCTTCCCGGATTCGATCGGCGACACCATCACCCAGGCCGTCCAGGCCTGCACCCCGCTGGCCAAGGATGCCAAGGTGAAGATCGTCAAACAGGTGCCGGCCCGCCTGTCGTTGATCCCCATGGATCAGAAGCGGCTGCCGCAGGTCTTTCTCAACCTGCTCGATAACGCGATCCGGCACTCTCCGCCCGGCTCGAGCGTCTCCCTGGAGGTGGAAGAGGTGTGTCAGGAAGAGAAGCACTGGATCGTCTGCACGGTCAAAGATTCGGGACCGGGTTTCCAGGAGGCGGATCTGCCGCGGATTTTCGAGCCGTTCTTCACCCGCCGGCGCGGCGGGACGGGTCTCGGTTTATCGATCGTCCATCGGATCATCGACGCTCATGGCGGAAAGATTTCCGTTAACAATCGGCCGGAGGGTGGCGCCTCAATCGTTATTAAATTTCCGGTTCCCGTGGCGCTCATCAATAACCAGGAGGTAGCTTTATATGCCAAGAAACAAGATTTTGCTGGTTGAAGACGAAGCCGGGATCCGCTTCGGGATTCAAAATTTCCTGGATATGCACGGTTATGAGGTGAATTGGGCCGAGACCTGTAAAGAGGCGCTGGATTCCTACAAGAATTGCCGTCCCGATGCCGTCATGACCGACTACATGTTGCCGGACGGCAATGCCCTGGATCTGCTTCCGCGTCTCAAGGAGATCGACTCCGGAACGCCGATCATCATTCTGACCGGCCATGGCTCCATCGATACGGCGGTGCGGGCGATCAAGGAGGGAGCCGAACATTTTCTGACCAAGCCCGTGGAACTGCCGTCGCTGCTGGTGATTCTGCAACGCCTGCTGGAGAACCAGCGCATCCGGCAGAAGCAACTGGCCGGCAAGACGAAGCAGGCGCGCCAGGTCATCAATCCCTTCCTGGGCACGAGCGGCGTGATCGGCCGGCTGGCCGAAGATGCCAAGCGCGTGCTCGCCGCGGAGAGTCCGGTTCTGATCCTGGGAGAGACCGGCACCGGCAAGAGCGTCCTGGCGTCGTGGCTCCACTATAACGGGCCGCGCGCGGAGGAGGCCTTCGTCGATATGAACTGCGCCGGACTGTCGCGCGAACTTCTCGAGAGCGAGTTGTTCGGTCACGAGAAGGGCGCTTTCACCGGCGCCACCGCCAGCAAGGTGGGATTGCTCGAAGTCGCCCACCGGGGCACCGTCCTGCTCGACGAGATGGGCGACATGGATCCCCTAATTCAACCCAAATTGCTCAAGGTGCTGGAGGAGAAACGATTCCGCCGGGTGGGCGAGGTCCGCGACCGGCAGGTCGACATCCGGCTGATCGCCGCCACTCACCAGGATCTGCAGGCGCTGGTTCGCGACAAGAAGTTCAGAAGCGATCTCTACTTCCGCATCAACACTATCCAATTGACGGTTCCGTCGTTGCGGGACCGGACGGAGGACATCCCGCTGCTCTCCGGTTACCTGCTGGAGAAGATCGCCGCCGACATGGGGCGCAGTGAAATTCAGCTCTCAGTTGAGGCACAGCGGGCGCTGCAGGCCTATCCCTGGCCGGGCAATATCCGGGAGCTCCGCAATGCGCTGGAGCGGGCCATGCTGCTCAGCGAGGGCAATATGATTCTGCTCCAGGACCTGCGGTTCGATATCTCCTCCTCCCACAATGAGACCTCGACCGAATGGGATAACCTGACTCTGACCGAACTGGAACACCGGTATATCGCCAAGGTCCTCAAGGAAGAGCAGGGAAACGTCGAACGGGCAGCCAAACGTCTCGATATCCCGCGCAGCTCCCTCTACCAGAAGATCAAACGCTATCACATCATTCTGACCAAGGCTTAGTCCGGACCAGGTGGATTTCAGATTTCCTGGCCCTGCCGGATTTTGTGGGCGAACGGCCTTCAGCGCCGAAGGCGCGCCATAAAACAGCCAGGGGTGAGCGAGGCGGAGCCGAGCGCAACCCCTGGTCAATCGTCAAAGCCTCCGCGTCCTGTCGGGACGCGACGTCAAGCCAGGCTTAGTGGCGCCCCTTCAGGGCGCGTCACGGTGGGCTGCTCCCAGGGGTTTCGCGCTTCGCGCTTCACCCCTGGCTATTGTCTTTCGCGCCTTCGGCGCTCCAACGGCATACCCACAAAATCGGCTGCGGTTAGCAAATTTGAGATTGCAGACAGGCCCTCAAATCTCAAATCTCTTTCTCCGACGCCTCAGCGGCGGGCGATGAGCGAAGGTACTGCACCAGTTTCCAACCGAGCAGGACGGCCACCAGCAATCCCACCAGAATCTTGGTCAGGTTGCCCAACAACTCGTTCAACGCCTGCACCCGGTCGCTGAAGAACTTACCGAGCATG
>DATEFT010000949.1:0-7916 GCA_035280505.1 Blastocatellia bacterium
ATCGGCCCAAAAGAACGTCGAATCTCAAAACTTCTCGGTCCGCAAACATCTCCTCGAATATGACGACGTCATGAACCGGCAGCGCGTGAACATCTACGGTCTGCGCCGCCGGCTCCTCGAACAGAACGATCACAGCAGCGAGCTCGAATCGATGGCCGAGGCCATTCTCGACGACCTGCTCGATCAATATCTGAGCCTCGACGAGCTGCCCGAGAATTGGGATTTTCAAGCCCTCAAGGTCCAGGTGCTCTACCAATTCGGCCTGGACCTCAATGAGGCCGACATCAAGATGGAAGAACTCGAACGGGACCAGATCCGGGATGCGATCTGGGAGCGGCTGGAGAAGATCTACGCCGAGAAAGAGACGCTGGCCGGGGTGGAGGCCATGCGCTACTACGAACGGTTCTTCCGCCTGAGCATCGTCGATATCCAGTGGAAAGATCACCTGCTGGCCATCGACCACCTGAAAGAGTGGGTCCACCAGATGAGCTACGCTCAGAAAGACCCGCTGGTCGAATACAAGAAACAGTCGTTCGAACTCTTCGAGAGCATGCTCGACCGGATCGACATCGAAACCGTCCGGACCCTCTATCAACTGCCTGTCACCAGCGAGCAGCCCGAGCAGCGCCTGCAACGGCGCCCGCGCCGCGGACAGGTCTCCTACACGAAGGCCAATGCCACCGCCGCCGCCGCCGGCGAGGACGCCGGCAAACCGCGCACGGTCGTCAGCGATCATCCGAAGATCGGCCGTAACGATCCCTGCCCCTGCGGCTCGGGCAAAAAGTACAAGAAGTGCCACGGGGCGGAGCACTGAAGACGCTTGGGTTTTAAGACCGCGGAACACGCGACAGAGGCGAAATCGATCGGTTTTCGCGTCTTTCGCGTGTTCCGCGGTTTCGGGTACGAATTTAAAGAGCACTGAAGGAGATCCCCCATGACCCTCTATGAAATTCTGATGACTGGACTCTTCGGCCTGATCGTCGGCGTGATCGCCAAACTCATCCTCCCGGGCAAAGATCCCGGGGGAGTCTTCGTCACGGCCCTGATCGGCATTGCGGGCTCTTTCGTCGGGACTTTCATCGGCCGCAGCCTGATGGGTTTCGGCCGCTACTATCAAGCGAAGTGGCTGATGTCGATCGCCGGGGCGGTGGTGCTCCTGGTGATCTACCGGATGTTCGCCAGACGAAGCGAATGATCAACACACAATCGCCGTTGACCGAAATCAACGAGTAAGGTATCTTTAAATTTCGCAGGCACCCGTAGCTCAGCTGGATAGAGCGTCAGCCTCCGGAGCTGAAGGTCCCGCGTTCGAATCGCGGCGGGTGTATTCTCCAAAAGCTTCGGATCCTCGGATCCGAAGCTTTTGCTCCCTCAAGGAGTCTCGACCACAGAGATCGAGACCCGTCCCCCACCTTAAGACTCCTCTCCTTTAAGACTACTCCCGATAGATCGATCGACTCCCTGTTTTGGATCCGAAAACAGCAATGAGCTGCTCTTCCTTCGTCTCGCGAAGGAGAGCACCGTTTCAAGAGGAGGTATTCCATGAGAGGGTTATTTAGCAAATTGGGCATCTCTGGGCGAGTCCTGATCGCCGCCGCCGTGGTTCTGAGCACCATGCCCTCGGCCTTCGGGCAGATTCCGAATTATGGGCGCCGATATAACAAGGCGCAGGTCGAACGCACGATCAAGAAGTTGGAGAACGACACCGATCGGCTCAAAAGAGACCTCGACACGATGCTCGACCGCACGGCGGTCGACCGGTTGCCGGCGGAAGATCGGATCTCGGATCGAATCGGCGATCTCGAGCGCTCGACCAACGGCCTGCGCCAACACTTCGATCGCACCGATAGCTGGTGGGAGACCAGAAACGAAGTTCAGCAGGTGTTGCAGGACGCTCGACGGGTCAACACGGTGGTCAACCGCCATCGAGAGTATTTCAAACTCCGAAATCGATGGACGGTGGTCAAGCAGGACCTCAATTCGCTCGCTCGATATTATAACCTGCCAACTCTCCGATAAGGCGGACCGCCGAATCGGCGCCTCGCCGGCCGATGATGAAGGGGTGATGAAGGGGTGACGAGGAGGTGATGAAGGATTCGCCGGCGCGCTGTCGCTCAGAAGGCCGTAGAGACGGCCTCTTTCAGCCAACAAAATAGGGGTGGTCTCCCACCCCTACTATAAAATCTCGACAATCAATTTTAGTATGCGAGAGAAAGACTATTTCTTCTTCGCAGCTTTCTTCGTCGCTTTCGCGGCCTTCTTGGCCGGAGCTTTCTTAACCGCTTTCTTGGCTGGCATAGTGTATCTCTCCTTTCTCTGGTTGATAGCCTGACTACAAGATGAAGTGTCAAATTATCTCTTGTGGTCTAGAGCAATTAACATACTAGATGTAGGTTATAAACTTCTTCTGCACATGTGTCAAGAAAAAAGTGCATGCACGCGCGCATCAATCACGATCCGACACGAGTGGTCGTGAGTTGAGCGAGCGACAATTCGACGATTGAATCGATGATGAAGTGAGTTTCGAGGCTCGATGATCGAGTTCGCTCACGAGCTAGATCTCGATCATCGAGCCTGTTGAAGCCTGCTGTGGCTGTTTCCGTAAATGAAATAGAGCAGCAGACCCGTCACCAACCAGATCAGAAAACGCGCCCAGTTGGTCCACCCCAATTCCGTCATGAGATATCCGCAGGTCAGCAGCCCCAGCACCGGAATCAAAGAAAGTTTTCTGGTGAAGCAGAAAATTGCGATGATCACCGAGAGCACGAGGTAGAGAAAGAGAGGAATTTTGTGTTTGACCACGTCCCAGACGCCCAGCGAGGGATCGGATGGATCGTGGAGACTGAAGAAGCCGGCGAGCGCCTCGCGATTGAAGAAGAGAAACCAGAGCGAGATCAGGATAAATAAGGTCGGGATAATGAACTGCGAGTTGATGTAGAAGATCTTGAAGCGCCGCTCGATCTGCTGATTCGACTGATCGAGAATCAGAATGCCGCCGCAGACGAGCACGAACGCGAAGAGCGTGCCGATGCTGGTCAGATCCGTGACCTCCGTCAGATTCATGAAGAGCGATGGAATCGCCACCACCAGGCCGGTGATGACAGTCGAGAACCACGGCGTCTTGAAGCGCGGATGAATCGACGAGAAGATCGGCGGCAACAGTCCGTCGCGGCTCATGGCCATCCAGATGCGCGGCTGACCGAGTTGAAAGACGAGCAGGACCGTCGCCATCGCAATCACGGCGCTGATCGCGATGATGCCTTTGATCCAGTTGAGATTCGCACCGTCGGGACCGAAGACATAGGCCATCGGATCGCCCACGTTCAGATTCTTGTAATTGACCATTCCGGTCAGCACCAGCGAGATCAGAACGTAGAGGATCGTACAGATCACCAATGAATAGATCATTCCGCGCGGCAGATCGCGCTGCGGATTTTTACATTCTTCAGCAGTCGTCGAGATCGCATCGAAACCGATGTAGGCGAAAAAGACCGCCGAGACGCCTTTCAACACGCCCGACACACCATTTGGGGCAAAAGGCTGCCAGTTCGTGGGATTGACGTAGAAGGCGCCCAGCGCGATCACGAGCAGGATCACCGCCAGTTTCAGGAGCACCATCACGTTTGAGGCCGTCTTGGACTCTCTGATGCCGATGTAGACGAGCGCGGTGATGATGAAGGTGATCAAGAGCGCCGGCAGATCGCAGACGAAATGCCAACCGGCGATGACCGGGGCCTTCGTCCAGGCGAGATAGGCATCGGCCGCGCCCGCCATGCCCTCCATGGCCTGGACCTGCTCGAAACTGTTGCCGGCCTGCACGAGCGCCGAGACTTTATCGAAGCCGCGCGATGCCGTCAGGAAGTCCATGGTCAGATACTGTGGCAGATTGATGCCGTAGCCGGCCAGCAGAGTCGTGAAATAGTCGCTCCACGAAATGGCGACGGCGATGTTGCCGATCGCATACTCCATCAAGAGGTCCCACCCGATGATCCAGGCGATCAATTCACCGAACGAGGCGTAGGCATAGGTATAGGCGGAACCGGCCACCGGAATCATCGAAGCGAATTCGGCATAGCAGAGGGCTGCGAACGCACAGGCGATCGCCGTAAAGATGAAAAGGAAGGCCACGGCCGGGCCGCCGTTGGCCGCCGCGTTGCCGATGGTCGAGAAGATTCCCGCGCCGACCACCGCGGCAATTCCCAGGAGGGCCAGGTCCGTCACGCCGAGCGCACGCCTCAGCCCGCCCGCGCTCTCGACGTTGTCGTTCAAGCCGGTGGCGGCATCCAGTTGAATCTGTTTAATCGATTTGGTGCGAAATAGGGTTGTCAGGTCCATATGATTGATCTATCCCTTGCCGAATTGTTTTAACTCTGGCCGGAGTTTGCCATAGGAGGCTGAGCAAGGCAATTTTATTTCAAACGGCGAAAGCCGCAAAACCCGCGAAATTTGGCCGATTTCGCACGCTTTGCGGCTTTCGCCGAAGTGAAGTCCGGATCGAGTCGGCGCTACTCGCCGCCGACGATCATTTTAAAAATCTATCCATAAACCGCGTCGAGAGGTTGCCCGCCACAAAATCCGGGTCGGCGAGAATCTTGAGGTGCAGCGGAATCGTCGTCTTGATGCCTTCAATCACGGTGGCCTCGAGCGCGCGCCGCATCCGCGCAATCGAGCGTTCGCGGGTGCGACTGTGAACGATCACCTTGGCGATCAGCGAATCGTAGTGGGGCGGCACGAAATAGCCGTCGTAGATGGCCGTATCGACGCGCACGCCCGGTCCGCTCGGCAGATTGAGGGTGGTGATCCGGCCCGGACTGGGAACGAAGCTCGTGGGGTCTTCGGCATTGATCCGGCACTCGATGGCGTGTCCGACGAAGATCAGATCTTCCTGGAGGTAGCTCAAGCGCTCGCCGGCCGCGATTCGGATCTGCGCCGCGACCAGGTCGGAGACGGTCACCAGTTCGGTCACCGGATGCTCGACCTGAATGCGCGTGTTCATCTCCATGAAATAGAAATTGTCGTTCTCGTCGAGGAGAAACTCGATGGTCCCGGCGTTGCTGTAGCCGACCTCCTGGCAGGCTTTGACGGCCAGGCGCCCCATCTCCTCCCGCAGTTCGTAGCTGACCGCGGGCGAGGGCGATTCCTCGATCAATTTCTGATGGCGGCGCTGAACCGAGCATTCGCGCTCACCCATATGGATCACCTTGCCATAGTTGTCGGCCAGCACCTGAATCTCGATATGGCGCGGTTTCGCGATATATTTTTCGAGATAGACGGCGCTGTTCTTGAAGGCGATCTCGGCCTCCGAACGCGCGGTCTGATAGGCCGTCAGCAGCTCATCGCGGTCACGGGCGACCCGCATCCCGCGCCCGCCGCCGCCCGCCGTCGCCTTGATCAGGACCGGATAGCCGATCCGCTCGGCCTCCTGAACGGCCGCCGATTCGTCGGCGATCAGCCCCTCGCTGCCCGGAGTGACCGGAATGCCGATCGACTTCATGGTCCGCCGCGCCTCGGCCTTGTCACCCATCATGCGCATGACCTGCGGCGAGGGGCCGATGAACGTGATGTTGCACTCCTTGCAGACTTCGGCGAAGTGTGGGTTTTCCGACAAAAATCCATAGCCCGGATGGATGGCGTCGACGTTGAAGATTTCAGCGGTCGCGATCAAGGCCGGAATGTTGAGGTAACTCTGCGCCGAAGAGGCCGGGCCGATGCAGAACGCTTCGTCGGCAAACCGCACATGCATGGCATCGCGGTCGGCTTCGGAATGGATGGCGACGGTCTTGATACCGAGTTCTCGGCAGGCCCAGATAACGCGACAGGCGATTTCGCCCCGATTGGCGATCAGGATTTTTTTGAACATAGAGGCAGCAGGCAATAGGAGTGGGCCGTGTCGTGTCATCTCGTCACCGACCCGCTAACCACCGACCACTAAATCTGGATTCCAAACAATGGCTGGCCGTATTCGACCGGCTGACCATTCTCCACATAGATCTTGGAGATCCTTCCGTAAACGTCGGAATTGATCTCGTTCATCAATTTCATCGCTTCGATGATACAGAGCGTCTGGCCGGCCTCGATCTCGGCTCCGAGCTTGACGAAGGGCTCAGCCGTGGGCGAGGGTGACCGGTAGAACGTCCCGACGATCGGCGAAGGGACGACGTGCAGGTTCTCAGGTTCGGGCGCTGGAGACTGAACCGGGGCCGGTGGCGGGGCGGCGATCCCCGGGGCAGCAGGCTGCGTATGATTCTCCAGGTGAGAATTCGAGACGGGCAGCGGCGCCCGGATCAAACTAGGGGCCTCGATGCTGGGGCTCTTCTGCACCCGCAGACGGAATCCGTCGCATTCGAGTTCAAACTCGTTGAACTGTTTCTCGGAGATGAGTTCGATCAGCTCTTTGATCTCGGCCAGATTGAGGTGCTCGGACGTGCCTGTTTTTGAAGAATTGTTGACCGCGGTGAGGTTGGAACTCCGGTTAGTTGCGCGTTTTGTCGTACGCTCGGTCTTTTTCATATCCTCTTGGGGTTCGGTTCGGGTCCGGTTTGTGATTCGGTCGACGGTTCGCGACTGACACCTGCAGGGTGCGGATTGAAGAGAGACGGCACCCTGGATAGCTTTAACTAATTTCCGTTAACCGCGAGCTTGGGACTGCAAGAAATACCGCTAAAGTTAAAGCCCCAACCGTCTGACGCACCACGCGGTTGAGGCCTTTCGCAAAGGAGGTGGGAAATCACCTTTACTGGGATCTATTTCTTCTCGTTCTTTTCCGCTTTTTTGGGCTTGGCGTCGGCATCCGTGACCGCTTTCTTCTGCTCACTGCCGATGAACTCGATCAAGGCCATTTCGGTGCCGTCGCCCTTGCGCGGGCCCAGTTTGTAGATGCGGGTGTATCCGCCGGGACGGTCCGCAAAACGCTCGGCCAGGGTCCCGGTGACCTTCTTGACGGCGGCGACGCCGGCCGTCCGCTCGTTCTCCTGACCGTGTTGCTTGCTGTCGAGCCCGGCATTGCCCGGGAAGAAGAAGGAAGCAGCCTGGCGTGTCACGTGCACCGCCGCCTCGTTCTCTCCATTCTGGCGCAGGGCGCGCGCACGGCGCCCGAGGGTGATGACGCGCTCCGCGAAAGGCCGCAATTCTTTAGCCTTCGGTAAGGTCGTGATGATCCGCTCGTTCAGCACAAACGACGTGCACAGGTTGCGCAACAGCGCTTTTCGATGTGACGAGGTGCGGCCCAATTTTCGATGTGCGACTAAGTGTCTCATAACAGCAACTTCCTTAAATTAAGATATGCCGAGCGAGATAGAACCATCCACTCAGCGACTTCCTTGGTAAAAATTAAGGGCCCGCATCAATCCTGGTCGGGACCTTTGATCAGATTGCCGTGCTCGTCGAACTTCATTCCCAGACTGAGTCCCATCGAAGTCAGGATATCCTTGATCTCGTTGAGCGATTTGCGACCGAAATTCTTGGTCTTCAGCATCTCAGCCTCGGACTTCTGCACCAGGTCGCGGATGGTCTTGATATCGGAGTTCTTCAGACAGTTGTACGACCGAACCGAAAGCTCAAGCTCATCGACCGACTTATCGAGGTGCTCATTGGCGGGAGCGGTCGTCTTCTGAACGACCGGTTCCGGCTGCTCCTGAATATCTTCCTCGAAATTGATGAAGATCGCCATGTGGTCTTTGATCAGCTTTGCCGCCAGACCGATGGCATGTTCAGGAGTCACGCTGCCGTTCGTCCAGACTTCGAGCAGCAGTTTATCGTAGTCGGTATCCTGCCCCAACCGAGCCGCTTCGACGTGAAAATTGACCTTCTTGATCGGCGAATGCACCGAGTCCACCGGGATGTACCCGACCGGCAAATCGTCGTCGAAATTGCGGTCGGCCGAGACGTACCCGCGGCCCCGTTTGAGACGCAGCTCG
>DATEFT010000950.1:0-2029 GCA_035280505.1 Blastocatellia bacterium
CTGGAAGTAGTCGAGTCCAATCTCGACGATCTAAACCGGGCGGTCGGCGAGCGTCACGGCCCCTGGCCATTTCGGTTAGAAGATTGGGTGCGGCCTGAGGTCGTTTATGAATTGGCCGAGCGGCTCCGGCTCGTTTCAGGCGGCGAGCTCTCCGCCAGGACACGTGAGGTGCGGAGTTTTCTTGCCCGGCGCCCGGAAGTTGAACGTCTCGTTCCGATCCTGCTTGAACGGGGAGATCCGGAGGGACGGTCATTTGCGATCAATCTGGCAACTATCGGGCAAACTCCGGAACTGCTTTCGGCGCTGCATGATTTCGTCTTCAGCCGGAACGGTTCCGATCAGAGCCGCATCGAGGCCACCGAGGTCTTACTCCGAACCAGCCAGATGCAACCCGGCACTCACCAAGTCTGGATCAAAGGGCGTTGGGAGAAATCGTTGATAATGGGAGCGATTATTCACGGCGAGCCGGTCAAGAACGTCGGCAAGAAAGCTACGCCGTTGGTGGACTCAGGGCTCCAGGCATTGCACGCCGGAGATGGCGCGCGGGCTGAATCTCTGTTTCGGCAGGCTCTGCTGATCGAACCGGACAACCCCATGTTGATCAACAATCTGATCAGCTCCCTCGATCTTCAGGGACGTGACCGTGAGACCGAAGAGATGATGGTGGAACTCCATCGACAATTCCCGGATTATCTTTTCGGCCGCATCGCCATGGCGGCGTTGGCGGTGAAAAAAGGAGAGTTCGAGCGCGCTCAGGAATATCTCAATCCGATCTATGAACGCCGCCGTCTGCATTTCAGCGAGTTCCGGGCTCTCGCTTTCACTCGTATCGACCTAGCTCTCGCGCGCGGCGACCGGGAAGACGCTCGGTTATGGTTCGAGCACCTGGAGCAGATCTATCCCGACGCCCGGAGACTGGAGAATTACCGGCTGCGGGTTCGCGATCCTTCCGCGGCGAAGGATCAGGAGTAGAGCCTCGCGCATTTGCCGGTCGAAGTCGGCCGGGGAGAGTCGTCACAGGCACTTGCCCGGCGACCGCTGGAGAAGAACATCCATCGTGAGGAGCCATGTCGGAAAAACGGAATCAATCCAGTTATTCGAGGCTTGTGAGAGAGGTCGTCCGTGATTCACCGGCGCCGCTTCCGTTCGAGGAGATTATGCGGCGCGTCGAGATCTTGCGACCGGTGACCACCCGCTCGCCAACGAGACGAGCACGATTCGGCACGCCGTCACGGCCTGCCCTCTGATCGTCAATACCGGCGATCGAAGATTCGGATGGTACCCGCGCCTGATCGGGGGCAGCAGCGTGCGCGTACCGCTCATGCCGTCTCATCTGGCGCTGAGAAGGATCGTGTTCGCTCACGACGCGCGCGAACTGATCTGGCCGGGGTTCTCTGCCCGAGATGAGGAATTCGGAGACCGGAGACCGGTCGACATTCAGTTGCCGAACGACACCCGGGCTTCGCTGCCGCTGGACTTTTTCGGCGAGGGAATCTGGGGCACGACCGGCTCGGGAGCCTTCTGGGATTGGATCGATGCCTGCCGCGCCCAAAGCGGTGACGGGCTGCTCATCACGGCCATCGACGCTGAGGCTCGGCAATACCGGATCGCCATCGACGCCGAGTCGGCGCGTGATACCGAAGCCGCCCGGCACCGGACTGAGGAGGTCGAGTCCGCCGCGCGAGACTATCTGCGGCGCAACCGCCATCGCGCTCCGGCCATTTGGGATCTCGCCCGGCACCTGCTGGCCGCAGGGCACTACCAATACGCCGTCCCGCCGGAGCCGGTCTCATACATCTGGAATCGAATTCAATTCTTCCCTTATGACCAGCGCACCAGTCTCGCAGAGAAGGCGGCGGGAGGCCGGCGGGCGTCGGCTAAAAAGGCTCAACCGATCTATTATGAATATGACTTCGGCGATTGCTGGAGACATGAAGTGACGGTCGAGAAGATCCGGCCGCCACAGGAAGGCGAATCCTATCCCCAATGTATCGCCGGGGCCCGCGCCTGTCCGCCGGAAGACTGTGGC
>DATEFT010000951.1:0-4435 GCA_035280505.1 Blastocatellia bacterium
TGACGGCCGGATGATTGATGACCGGTTGGAGCGCGGCCAGAATCTCGGCCTTACGCTCCGCCGTCTCGGTCAGGGCCTCGATCCGCAGCGCGCCGTCGGCCGCGCGGGTGATGGTGACCGGTTCATTGAGATCCGCGTTGACGCGGTGGAGCAGGCTCAGCACTTCGACCTCGAGTTCCGGCGACGCGGAAGGCGCGGAGGCCGAGACGACGAGCGTTGACGGCGTGGCGATGGAGTTGGCGGCTCTTCCTCCGTGCTCTCCGGCTCCGAGCAGTTCGGGTTCCGGCTTGAACTCTTCGGGGGCGACCGTGGAGGGCTGTTGGCGCTCGAAACCGCTCTCGCTGAACCGGAACTCCCGCCATTGCGGTTGGCCCTCGTCGATGATTCGAACGAGCAGCGTCTGCTCCACGGCATGCAGATCGGTCTTGCGCAAGGTGAGCGTGGCTTTGAGCAGGCGAGCGGAAGCCGGATCGGTCTCCGGCTGCTCAAAGTTGATAACGTAGGTTTCGGGGAGTTCCGTGGCCCGGGCCAGGTCGGGGCGGCCGATCAACTCCTCGTAGAGGCGGGCGGAAGGTTCCAGCCGCCACAGCTCCCGGTCGCGAAGCGCGGCCTGCGGATCGCGGGTCGCGGGCTCGGTCCGCGGCGATTGGCCCCGGCGGTAGATCGTTCGCGAGGCGGCCGCGGCGAGATTCGTGATCCATTCACCGGCGATCAGGTGCTGCTGTTCGTCGTAGAGGCGTCGAACGCGGAGCCCGGACTTTCCATCCTGCCGGATTCGGATCCGCCGGCGCATGACGATTCGGCCGTCCGGCAGGCTGCGCTCCTCCAGATCGAGCGTCCGCAGCACCGAGAGCCCGGGCGCGATCGACTCTTCGGCGGCCCGCGCCCGATGCAGCAGACCGGCCGCCGTGACCCTGGTGGAACGGGATTGAAGGTAGAGCAGCCCCGCGACCAGCATGATTGAAAGGGCGGCGGCGACCAGGCCGGGCCGCAACCGGAATCGGGTCTTCGGCACGGCCAAGATCGATGGCGATTCTCGCCGGCGCTTGACGCGGCCGAACCGGCGCCGCCAGGGGCTCCGGAGGTCTGGAGGATCTGAGATGGACGGGCAGTCGGCCGCCGCCGCGGCCAGCAACGGATCGTGATAGATGATCCGCAGTGACGGCCACGGCGCCTCGTTCTTGAAGATCGCCTCGAGCGAGCGCCCGTCGCTCAGTTCGATCCGGGTCTGTTGTTCCGGGGCCGACCCGTCGGGCTCGATGGAGAAGAGCAGCAGCCGGACGTTCCGTTCGCTGAAGACCTCGATAAATTCGATCGGGGCCTGATCGCGAAGGTGGAGCTGGAACTCGCTCAGCTCCGAGGTCAACTTCAACCGGCCGATCGGCGAGCCGTTGGATGCGAGTTGGAGCTCCTCGGGCCGGTGTTCGATCACCTGTTGCAGCCGTCGCCGGAGCGTCTTGATCAGGGCTTCGGGCGGCGCGTCGCCGCCGGCGCTCGCGGCGCCGCCGGGTTGAGCATCGGTTCCACCGGCCCCCGGGCCTTCATCGCCCGGCCCCGGCCGCCCGCCGGAATACCGGTCGGCGAGCGGCGGCAGCCCCAACCAGTGATTGGCCCGGTCGAGGCAGCCCGGGCAACTGACCAGGTGACTGAGCGTGGCGCAGTCGAGAGGGCTCGCCTCGGGGCCGCCGTAGAGCTCCCGCAGTCGCTCCGGCGAGAGACAGGGACCCTGGCGTGACCAGGCGATGGTCGCCCGGATCTCGCGGATCAGGCTGTCGGGAGATTCCGCGAGGATGGTCGTCAACCGGCCGGCGGGTCTTCCCGACATGAACTTCAAACGGGTGGGGTCTTCCAGGTGCAGCCTGGCTTCGCGTCGCGCGATGCGCAACCAATCGTCGACCGCGCGCCGCGGGCTGCCGATCACCCGCGCGATCTCGCCCGGCGTGTAGTCGTAGAAGAAACGCAGAATCAGGACGCTGCCGGCTCGCGAACTCTCCTTGCGCCGGCACGCATACTGACAGACCTGTAACAACGCTTCCTGGACCTGCCAGCGGGTCTGGGAGTCGATGGCCAGCAGGCCGATTTCGATCGATTCGTAGTTGATGACGTTGATGGACACATTCTGCATTTTGGTGGCTTGGCGCTGTTGCGCCAGGAACAGGTTCAGCAGGGATCGGCGGAGATAACCGTCCAGATTGTGGATGCTCTTCAGGTCGCAACCGCCGAGCATGAATTGAACGTAGACATCGTGGACCAGATCTTCAGCCGCCGGCCGCGATCCGCCCGTCAAGCGCAGGGCCCAGCCCAGCAGGCGCTCGTAGCGCTTGATAAACAGTTCTTCGTGATCCGGAGCCGTTAACGGCGGCCTCTGCTGCGTTCTCTGCATGATCTTGGGTCCTGGTTAAATTCGACCGGGATCGCTCACGCACCCAGGCATTCGATTCTCTCTTTACCTTCCATGAGTGTGATTTCGGGGTAAATCTCGAATGAAAAAATGCCTGGAGCCCGCTTTTAATTTGATGATAACGAAGAGGATATCTATTTTGGAGAATGCTACGCCCTCTCGCCTGGGGTGGTCTTGCTAGGCGCTGAGAGATGATTGAGTGGCATCCGGTTTCGACGCCCGGCTCAATTATCGTTAGAGAAGGAGAGCCTAGTCCCTAATAATGGCAGTGTCAAGGTTGGCGTCCCGTATTCGAGACGGGACGGGAGGCTCTTGACCGCGAAAGCCGCGAAAGCCGCGAGGCCCGGATCGGTTCGCGTCTTTCACGGGTTCTGCGATCGGTGGACCGGGCCGGCGTTCCTCGTCCCCGTAACAGGACACGCTCGGCCGCCGCGAGCGCTTACGCGGTATCCGAGAGCTTGAAGGTTCCCGACCACTTCATCCGGATCGGCAAGGTGAAGCCTTCCGGTTGGAGCGCGGGCACCTGCACGTACTCCTCCACCGGTTTCAAGCCCGGCTGCATCTTCATGCATTGCATCCCGGTATATTTGACGCATTGCGCCTGCATCTGCTCCAACAGGAAGTTGGAGGCCGCCTGGTAGAGCATGGTCGGATCCAGTCGGCACTCTTCCGGGGCGGCGGGCGTCTCCGGAAAGCTGACGGTCGCGTGGTAGCGAAGTTCGAAGGTGCCGTCTTTGAACCGCAGTTGATGAATCTTGTTCTCTTCGGTCTCCAGATGGTGCTCGAGCGCGGGCGTCTTCCAGGTGAGGCCCGTTCGGTAGAGAGTATTCGGCTGCAAGACCTCGCCCGTATAAGCGATGTAGATGCCGCGCGGGTCGGTCAGATAGATGTATCGCCAGGGTTTGAGACATCCGATCACGATCGGGAAGAGCCCGATCACGACCAGTCCGGCCGCGACGTACGTGAAGATCGGGCCGTTTTGTACCGGGACCACTTGCAGGAGGCCCAGAATCGCCAGCGCGGCGAGCGAGATCAGCAAGCCCATGACGCTGACGATAAATAATCGTCGTTGCGCCTTGTTTCCACCCTCCGGCCGGTAAAAGTAGAGGACCTGCGGGACGTTGGTCACCCAGGCCACGATCGCTCCCCAGACTACTCCCGTTGCCACGGCGACCATCCGGTAGGGGCGAAGCAGCGTTTCATCCCGCATGAAATGGAATAGTAGATTGGCCAAGAGCATCCACAACGTCGGAATGAGAATCGCCTTGACCAAGGCCGAGTAGTTGAATGACTGATTAGCCAGTTGCTTTACTTTGCCCTTTTTTCTGAATCCCATACACTCCTGTTCCTGGCCGACGCGCAATCTCCTCCCTCACGGAAAGGCGCGGTCGGGTCGCTCGTTGTTCAGCCGGGCGGTGACGTTGACCGGTCTCGGCGGTCTCGCACGTCACACCCGGTTTCGGCGGCGGCTCTCTCCTCGGTCCCTACGCAGCCTGTGTGGGTGACAATATTCAGAACTCTGATACAAGCTTATGCAGAAGTGGTTGCTTGATCAAGTGGGTCCGGCCGGCGGATTAATTCATGCGGGAATCGAAGGCTCAGCCGCGCTGGTCGGCCAAGTCCTTACTTTCCATCCGTTACCGTGGGTGGCCTCGTGAAGTTAACCGGAGCAGCAGCATGAATTATGAGGGGCGACTCCAAGATAACCTTTACAGCGCCACCCACGGTAGCGGATGGCAGGTACACCGATTCTGTGGCGGGCCGTTCGTTCGGGCCCGCGTTCTTTCATCGACGATGACGATTTCGTGTGGTCTTGCAGAGGTGCCCAGTATAGCAGGCACTCAGGCGGCGAAATTGTTTGGTCTACTACAGATCCACTTAGATCGAGCAAAAAGAGCTTTGAATTGAGGCTGAAAATGAAATTCGTGGCGGATTGTCGGGTGGCGAGCGTAAGCGGAAAGACGGAACCGGTGAATCTCCTCCCACCAAGAAAAAATCCGGAGAAGCCCCGGTCTTGCTTATTCAGGGCTTCTC
>DATEFT010000952.1:0-9534 GCA_035280505.1 Blastocatellia bacterium
GCTGACCAGTTCGAGCGTCTTCGCCTCATCGATCTTACCGGCGACCAGCAGGACCGCGGTGTCGGGCTGATAGTATTTCCGATAGAACGCCTGCAGCCGCTCGATCGGAACGTTCTCGATATCGGACCGCGCTCCGATCGACGACTTGCCGTAGTTGTGCCAGAGATAGGCCGTCGAATAGAGGCGCTCCGTCAGGATGCTGGTCGGATCGTTCTCGCCCAGTTCGAACTCGTTGCGAACGACGGTCATCTCGGTGTCGAGATCCTTCTTGGCGATGTTGGAGTTGATCATCCGGTCGGACTCGAGGTCGAGCGCCCATTTCAGATTCTCTTCGGTCGCGGCGAAGGTCTCGAAATAGTTGGTGCGGTCGAACCAGGTCGATCCATTCGGGCGCGCGCCGTGTTCGGTCAGTTCCCGGGGAATGTCCGGGTGCTTGGGCGTCCCTTTAAAGACCAGATGCTCCAGCAGGTGCGCCATTCCGGTCTCTCCATAGTTTTCATGCTTGGAGCCGACCAGATAGGTGACATTGACGGTGATCGTCTGTTTCGATGGATCGGGGAACAACAGGACCCGCAACCCGTTCGGGAGGCGGTATTCCGTAATGCCCTCGACCGAAGTCACCCGTTCCACTCCCTTGGGCAGCGCCGGCGCACTCTGTGCGGAGACTACCGGTCTCGAGACGTTCGAGACCGCCAGGCACAAGGCCCAAAGTATTAAGGTACCGGTAATTTTATGTGAACCCATTTTTACCTCCACAAAAGGAGAACGAGCGACATGCGAAAATGGCGAAACACGCGAATTGTCTGCCTTGATACCTTCGCGTGTTTCGCCGGATTTGCGTGTCGTGTATTCCGTTCTTGATGTTATTGGCTTTCAGAACCGTGTCTCATTCGCCCGCCCCGTCCATGCTCATTCACCGCGCACATCAAGCTCGCCCTCCTTAACATCAACGACAAAACTAGTGAAAGCTTTCCAGATATTGGTGATCGGCAACTTGACCTTCTCGTCGATCGTGCGCTTGAGGAACCGCGCGCCATAAGCGGGACTGAACCCCTTGTGGACCACATAGTCGATCGCGGATTCCGTAATAACCAGCCGCCGACCTTGTCGCTCCATCTGGCGGCGAATACTGATGAAATAGAGTTGAGCGATCTGTTTTACTTCATCCTGAGTCAATGGTGAAAAGACGACGATCTCATCGATCCGGTTCCGGAACTCCGGTGAGAACCGCGTCTCCGCTGCCTGCAACACCGCGCGTTTGATCTCCTCGATGTCGGCCGTCGTCTTGAGCCCGAAACCCAGGGGTTTCATGTACTTCCTGAAATTCTCCGAGCCGAGATTCGAGGTCATGATGATGATCGCGTCCGAGAGGTAGACCTTCTTGCCGCGACCATCGGTGAGCCAGCCTTCGTCGAAAGCTTGCAGAAAGAGGTTGAGCAGAAACGGCGAGGCCTTTTCGACCTCATCGAGCAGCAGGACGGTATAAGGATTTTCGCGCAGCCTTTCGGTCAAGATCCCGCCCCGCTCCGAGCCGACAATGCCCCGCGGCATGCCGATCAGCTTTTCGATCGCGATCGTGCCGTCCTGGTACTCGCTCATGTCGATTCGGACCATCTTCTGCTCGTCGCCGAACATGGCTTCGGCGACGGCCTTGGCCAGTTCGGTCTTGCCCACCCCGGTCGGCCCCAGGAAGAGCAGGACCCCGTCGGGTTTGTAGAAATTCTCCTTCAACGGGCCCTTGTTCAACCGCAACCGCTGAGCCACCGCCCGGACGGCGTCCTTCTGACCGACGACCCGTTTACCGAGCTGCTCGTCCAGCGTCCGGAACCGGTCGCTGGTGTCGCGGAAGATCAGGTCCCGCGGAATCCGCGATTCCTGCGAGATCACGTCGATGATGTGTTCGGGCCGCACCTGCAAGAGGTTCGGCTCATTGATCTCGACTTTGACGGCGGCCGTATCGAGCCAGCCGATCACTTTGTCGGGCAGATGAAGATTGCGGATGTAGCGCGGCGCCATCTCGAGCGCCGTGTCGATCGCGGCGTCGGTAATCTGCACCGAATAGTTCTTCTCCAGCCGGGGCCGAATGCCCTGCAGAATCTGGCGGGTCTCGCTCAACGTGGGTTCGTCGACCTTGACCACGCGAAACCGGCGAGCCAGCGCCTCATCCTCGGCGATATACTCTTTGTACTCGGTCATGGTCGTCGCGCCGATGATCCGGATCTCGCCGCGAGCCAGAGCCCCCTTGAACATATTGGCGGCGTCGCTCGAGGCGCCCAGCGCCGAACCGGCGCCGATGATGGTGTGGGCCTCGTCGACGAACAGGACGATGTCCGGCCGCTCCTTGACCTCATTGATGATGCCCTGCAGGCGCTCCTCGAACATGCCGCGCAGCATGGTCCCGGCCACGATGCCGGCCATCTGCAACTGCACGATGTGGGCGCTGCGCAACCGAGCCGGAACGCGCAACGGTTCCAGTTCGATCAGGCGAGCCAGTCCCTCCACCACCGCCGTCTTGCCGACTCCGGGCTCGCCCGTCAACATCGGCGAATTGGCCCGCTCGCGATGGCAGAGGATCTCGATCATCTGCTGAATCTCGGCCTGACGGCCGATGGTCGGCGGAAGCTTGTCCTGGCGGGCGAGTTTGTTGAGCGAAACGCCGAAATGTTTGAGGTAGGCGGGCAGCTCATACTTCTTGCGCAGAACCTCGGTCTGCTCTTCGCGGGTGCGGATGCCCTGGGTGATGGTCTCGGTGGCGCGCATCGGGTCCACCCCCAGCCGGCGCAGAATCTCGGCCGGGACTCCGCCCGGATCCGAAAAGAGGGTCACAAACAGATCGAAGGACTCGATCTGCTGTCGCCCGTTCTGGCGCGCCCTTTTGAGCGCACGATTGAACAGGTCTCGGGTGGTGTCGGCGATATACATCTTCTTCCCGACATATTGGCGACTTTTGGCCAACTCCTGTTCCAGCAGATGGGACACAGCTCTGGGATCTATGCCAATCGACTGCATCGATTCGTTGAACAGGACGCTCTCGATATCGCTCAACGCAGTGAAGATATGTTCGACCGAGAGAAAGTTATGATCACGGCTTTTGGACACTTCAATCGCCCGATAGATAACTTTCTGACCCGATTCAGAAAATTTGTCAGTCATTGGCCCCAAATCAAACACGGCGTCTTACCCCACTTATAAACTAGCCCGTCTCACAGGCATCAATCATTCATTCTCACCGCGAACTACCCCGTCAGACCTCGGCCCGAGGTCGTTCGCCGTAAGCCCTTTCACCTCTCCGAAACTATCTCCCGCTGGCACTTAACATGTCCATTATACTATATCCGCACCTCTTCCTCTCTCCTCGCAGCTCGCTCTCAATTGAAAGGTTGAGGTCTCTTGATCGTTAACTTCTGGCAGGCAACTCTAAAGCTACAGCGCCCACCCCCAACTGTCAAGCAAGTCTTGCCAGCAGCTTTTTAATAAAAGATTTGTGAATTCTATCCTCAAATAGAATCCTCCGAATCTAAAGCTAAACGATAACCCCAACCCGCTATCTAGGCGAAAGAACCGACAAATTTCCGCGCGGAAGAGTTCTCTTCCGCGCCCCTATTCATATCGTGCGTCCGGTAAATTAACTTTAATCACCATAATCGCCGGGCGCCGCCTGGGCGGCCTTCTCCGGCAGTTCGGTGATCGCGACCGCGGTCGTCAGCAGCAGGCCGGCGATCGAGGCCGCATTCTGGAGCGCCGTCCGGACGACCTTGGCCGGGTCGATAATTCCGGCTTCCAGGAGGTCCTCGATCTCGTGGGTCGCGGCATTGTAGCCGACCGTCTTCTTCTCGCTCCGGACCTTGCCGACGATGACGCCGCCGTCCCGGCCGGCATTCTCGGCAATCCGGCGCATCGGCTCCTCCAGAGCGCGACGGAGGATTTCGAGCCCGGTCTTCTCATCGCCCTTCGCCTCGACGGAGTCGAGGGTCTTGGCGGCCCGCAGCAACGCCACTCCACCGCCCGCGACGATCCCCTCCTGGGCCGCGGCCTTGGTCGCATTGAGGGCGTCCTCGACGCGCATCTTCTTCTCTTTCATCTCAGACTCGGTCGGGGCTCCGACCTTGATCACCGCGACTCCGCCCGCCAGCTTGGCCAGCCGCTCCTGCAGCTTCTCGCGGTCATAATCCGAAGTCGTCTCTTCGATCTGGCGCCGGATCGTGGCGATCCGCCCCTGCAGATCGGACTTCTGGCCGCCGCCCCCGATCAGGGTCGTATTGTCCTTGTCGACGACCACCCGTTTGGCGGTGCCCAGATCTTCGAGCTGCACATTCTCGAGCTTGATCCCGAGATCCTCGGTGACCACCCGGCCTCCGGTCAGGATCGCGAGGTCTTCGAGCAGGGCCTTGCGGCGATCGCCGAAAGCCGGCGCCTTGACCGCGGCCACCCGCAGCGCGCCCCGCAGCTTGTTGACGACCAGCGTCGAGAGGGCCTCGGCTTCGACATCCTCGGCGATGATCAGCAGCGTCCGCCCCTGCTGGGCGACCTTCTGCAGAATCGGCAGCAGTTCATGGATCGACGAGATCTTCCGCTCGTTGAACAGAATCAGCGGGTCCTCCAGCACGACCTCCAGCTTGTTGGGATCGGTCACGAAATAGGAAGAGATGTATCCGCGGTCGAACTGCATGCCCTCGACGATGTCGAGCGAGGTCTCGATCGATTTGGCCTCCTCGACCGTAACCACCCCGTCCTTGCCGACCTTCTCCATGGCCTCGGCCAGGAGTTCGCCGATCAGGCGATCGCCGTTGGCGGCCACCGAACCGACGTTGGCCAGCTCCTCCGGATCCTTGACCTTCTTCGACATGCGCTCGATCTCGGCGACCGCCGCCTCGACCCCCAGATCGATCCCGCGCTTCAAGTGCAGGGGATTGGCGCCCGCCGCCACATTCTTGACCCCTTCACGGAAGATCGCCTGGGCCAACACCGTCGCGGTCGTGGTGCCGTCGCCGGCCGTATCGTTGGTCTTGGAGGCGACCTCGCGCACCATCGCGGCGCCGATATTCTGGTAATGGTCTCGGAGTTCGATCTCTTTGGCCACCGTCACCCCGTCCTTGGTGATCAGGGGCGAACCGAATTTTTTGTCGATGATCACGTTGCGCCCGCGGGGTCCCAGCGTCACCCTCACCGTGTTGGCGAGGATGTTCACCCCGTCGAGCATGGCCTTGCGGGCCTCTTCATGAAATTTCAGCGTTTTTGCCGCCAAGTTATTATCTCCCGGGAAAATTGTTTTCAGTTGTTGGTCTTCAGTCGCGAGATCCAAATCTCCAGCCTTCAGCCGACGGGGCCACATTGATCGCAAAGTTTGCGAGAGGGGTCAAGAAGATTCCGGCCGAAAACTGAAAGCTGAAGACCAAACCGTTATTCCGCCCGCCCGACACGTACCCGGGCAGGCCGCAACAGTCGTTCTCCAAATTTGTAGCCGGTCTGAAACTCGTCAATGACCCGATTGTCGCGCTCCGCCGACACGCTGACGATCTCGACGGCCTCGTGAATTTCAGGGTTGAACGATTGCCCGACGCTCTCGATCGGCGTCAACCCCAGGCTCTGCATCTTGGCCTCGAACAGATTGGCGGTGGCGCGCACGCCATCCAGCAGCGCATCGAAATCGCTGCCGCGTCGCTCGCTCTTCTCGGCGGCGGCGACGGCGCGCTTCAAATTATCCAGCGTATCGAGCAGGCTCGCGACGAGATCGCCGCGGGCCACGTCGAGCCGCTGATCGAAAGCGCGTTGCATGCGGGCCCGCTGCTCCTCGGCTTCGGCCTTCAACTGCACCTGCGCATGGCGAAAGCGCTCGGACAACTCCTGCGCATGCCGTTCGGCCTCCGCGCGCCGCTCCTCGGACTCGGCCAGCCTGGCTTCCAACGCCTCGGTCGCCGAGAGATCGCCCGCCGATCGGTCCGCGTCCTGCGCCCATGAATCGGACGAGAGCTCCTCTTCGTTGAGCGAAGCCGAAGGTTCATCGATAGTGATCCGTCGCTTGTCCGTCACCCGCCCCTCATCTCCATCCTGCGGCTCCCGTTGCGGAGCCTTCACCTGCTCCTGACCCTTCTCTCCCGCTGCTCTGTGGCCAGCTTCCTTGTTACCTATGTTTGAACTCATAAAGTCTCGAACCACCTCTCATTTGTGCATCTCAGACAGTTAACCTGGCAAGAGATTCAAAATAACATCGCAAATCAATGAATGCAATATGGTGGAAGAGCGGGGCGGCGGACCGCGCCAGGCCGCTCCCGAACCGCCGCCGCCGCGCGCTGCCACCGCCTGTTGCGGCTCATCCGGTCGCGGCCTCGCCCGCCGTTCCGGGCGTGAAGATCATCTCTCCGCGCTGCGGATCGCCCTTGACGACGAGGGTCTCGCCGGGTTGAATCTCGCCGCTCAGCAGTTTCATGGCCAGCGGATTCTGAATCAGGTTCTGAATCGCCCGCTTGAGCGGCCGCGCGCCGTAGACCGGATCGTAGCCCTCCCGCGCCAGCAGCTCCTCGGCCGATGGCTCGAGCACCAGATCGACGTGGCGATCCTTGAGCAGCCGGCGCAGCAACTCCAACTGCACCTTGATGATCTGCTTGAGCTGATCCAGCCCCAGCCGCTTGAAGATGATGACGTCGTCGAGGCGGTTCAGAAATTCGGGTTTGAAGGCCGCCCGCAACTGCTCCAGCACTCGAGCCCGGAGGCGCGGTTCATCGCTTTCTTCACTCTGAATCTCCCGCGAACCCAGATTCGAGGTCATAATGACCACCGTATTCTTGAAGTCCACGGTCCGCCCCTTCCCATCGGTCAGGCGCCCGTCGTCCAGAATCTGGAGCAGGACGTTGAAGACGTCGGGATGGGCCTTCTCGATCTCGTCGAAGAGCACCACCGAGTAGGGGCGCCGCCGCACCGCCTCGGTCAAATATCCGCCCTCTTCGTACCCGATGTAACCCGGAGGCGCCCCGATCAGGCGCGCGACCGAATGTTTCTCCATGTACTCCGACATATCCAGCCGGACCATGGCGTGCTCGTCATCGAAGAGGAATTCGGCCAGCGCCCGGGCGGTCTCGGTCTTGCCGACGCCGGTCGGTCCCAGAAAGATGAAGGAACCGATCGGGCGGTTCGGATCCTGCAGTCCGGCGCGGGCCCGCCGCACGGCGTTGGCGACGGCCACCAGCGCATCGGCCTGCCCGATCACGCGCAGGGCGAGCCGTTCCTCCATCCGGACCAGCTTCTGCATCTCGCCTTCCAACATCTTGGTGACCGGGATGCCCGTCCATTTCGCGACCACCTCCGCCACGTCCTCCTCGGTCACCTCTTCTTTCAGCGTCCGGCCGGCCTTCTGCAACTCTTCGAGCCGGGCCTGGTCGGCGCTCAACTGCCGCTGCAGCTCCGCGATCCGGCCGTACCGGATCTCGGCGACCTTGCCGTAGTCTCCGGCCCGCTCGAACTGCTCGGCCTGCACCTTGAGCTCCTCCATCTGCTCCTTGAGGGAACGGGTCCGCTCGATGATCTCCTTCTCGGATTGCCACTTGGCCTTCATGACTCCGGATCGCTCCCGCAGATCGGCGATCTCGCGCTCGACCCGGGCCAGCCGCTCCCGCGAGACGGAGTCCTCTTCACGCATGAGGGCCTGCCGCTCGATCTCGCGCTGAATGATCTCGCGCTCGACCTCGTCGATCTCCGTCGGCAGGCTGTCGATCTCGATCCGCAGCCGCGAAGCCGCCTCGTCGATCAGGTCGATCGCCTTGTCCGGCAGAAACCGGTCCGTGATGTAGCGATTGGAGAGGGTCGCCGCCGCCACGATCGCCGCGTCCTTGATCCGGACCCCGTGGTGGGTCTCGTACTTGTCCTTGAGACCGCGCAGGATCGCGATCGTGTCCTCGACGTTCGGCTCGCCGACGTAGACCTGCTGGAAACGCCGCTCCAGGGCCTTGTCCTTCTCGATATATTTCTGATACTCGTTGAGGGTGGTCGCCCCCACACACCGCAACTCTCCGCGCGCCAGCGCGGGCTTCAGCATGTTCGAGGCATCCACGGCGCCCTCGGACGCCCCGGCGCCGACCAGCGTATGCAACTCATCGATGAAGCAGATGATCTGCCCGTCCGACTTCTCGACCTCGCGCAGAAAGGCCTTCAGGCGCTCCTCGAACTCGCCGCGGTACTTGGCGCCGGCCAGCATCGCGCCCAGATCGAGCGCCGCCAGCCGTTTGTTCTTCAAGGTCTCGGGCACATCGCCGGAGACGATCCGCTGCGCCAGCCCCTCGACGATCGCCGTCTTGCCGACTCCCGGCTCGCCGATCAGCACCGGATTGTTCTTCGTCCGGCGCGAGAGGACCTGAATCGTCCGGCGAATCTCGGCGTCGCGGCCGATCACCGGGTCGAGCTTGCCCTGGCGGGCCAGCTCCGTCAGATCGCGCGAATATTTCGAGACCGCTCGATATCCCTCTTCGGCAGTCTGGCTGGTGATCTTCGATCCGGCGCGCATGCCCTCGAGGATCTTGGTCAACCCCTCGCGATTGACCCCGTGCGAACGGAGCACCCGCCCGGCCGCCCCGCTCTTCTCTTCGGCGATCGCGATCAGCAGATGCTCGCTCGAAAGATATTCATCGCCCAACTGATCGGCCTCTTTCTGGGCCTTGCTGAAGATCTCGTTGAGGCGCGGGCTGAAATAACGCTGATTGAAGCCGCTGACCTGCGGAAATTTCTTGATCGCGGCCTCGACCTCGGTCAGGACCGTCTGGACATTGGCCCCGATCTTCCCCAGGATCGGCCGGGTAATGCCCTCAGGCTGTTCGATCAACGCGGCCAGCAGATGCTCCGGCTCGACATTCTGATGTTGCTGCTTCTCGGCGAGCGCCACCGCCGATTCGATCGCGGCCTGAGCCTTCAAGGTAAATTTATCCAATCTCATGACGCCTCCTCCCTGACTCTCTGGCTTGATTCTCGCTGGAGCCACCGCTCCTAAAAATTTAGGCTCCGAGCCTCTCAGCCCGAAGCCTATCCTGTAATCGTCACTGGCTCAAGGCCCCCATCACTTCGTCACCTGGTCCCGGCCAGTTTCGCCTTGCCGCCGTTGGCGTCGGCCTTGACCTCGACCTCAATCTGTCGGGCCTTGACCTCTTCGCGCTTCGGCAGCGTGATCCGCAGGACCCCATCCCGGTACGCGGCATCGATCCCGTCCACGTTGACCGACGACGGCAGGGCAAAGGTCCGGGTGAAATTGCCGTAGCTGCGCTCGACGCGATGGTAGTTCTCGTCGCGCTCTTCCCGTTCCAGCTTGCGCTCACCGCTCAGGGTCAGCTTGTAGTTCTCGATCGAAAGTTTGAAGTTCTCCGGTTTCATCCCCGGCAGATCCGCCTCCAACACGATGGAGTTCTGGTCTTCATAGATGTCGACGTTCGGGGCCCATTTGCCACCCAGGGCCTCCTCGCCGCTGAACAGTCCGGGCAACGCCGAATTGAAGATCCGGTTGAAGTCCTCACGAATGTTCCTCAGTTCATTGAATGGGTCACGTCTCACGATGAA
>DATEFT010000953.1:0-2475 GCA_035280505.1 Blastocatellia bacterium
TTGGGATCAGAGCACCCAGAGTTGGATCCCGCTCATGGATTTTCTGGCGCCGGCCGACTGGAACCTGACCGGGGTGGACAGTCTGGCGACGGACCCGGTCGACCCGCGGCGGCTCTACATTCTGGCGGGCACTTACACCAATGAATGGACGAGCCAGAATGGCGCGATCTTGCGCTCCACGGACCGTGGGAACACCTTCCAGCGGACCGATCTGCCCTTCAAATCCGGGGGCAACATGCCGGGCCGCTCGATGGGCGAGCGCCTGGCGATCGATCCCAACCGCAACAGCATTCTGTACCTCGGCGCGCGCAGCGGTAACGGCCTCTGGAGAAGCACCGATTTCGGAGTGACCTGGGCGAAGGTCAGCAACTTTCCCAACCCCGGCACCTTCTTTCAAGATGCCAGCAACACCTACACCAGCGATCTCCAGGGCGTGGTCTGGGTGACGTTCGACAGACGGACCGGGACCGCCGGCAATACGACCCAGACCATCTATGTGGGCGTGGCCGACAAAGGGACCAGCATCTATCGCAGCACCGACGGCGGCGCCAGTTGGGCGGCCGTGCCCGGCCAACCGACCGGCTTCGTGCCTCATCACGGGGTGCTCTCATCGACCGGCATGCTCTACATCAGCTACAGCGACGGCGGCGGCCCGTATGACGGCACGAAGGGAGATCTCTGGAGGTTCAATACGGCGAACGGAACGTGGACCAACATCAGCCCGGTCCCGTCCAGCAGCACCGACGACTATTTCGGATATGGAGGCTTGACGGTCGATGCTCGGAATCCCAACACCGTCATGGTCTCCGCGTTGAACTCGTGGTGGCCCGACACCATCATCTTTCGCAGCCTGGACGGCGGCGCCACCTGGACCCGAATCTGGGATTGGGGGGCCTACCCCAATCGCACGTTCCGTTATACGCAGGACATCTCGGCGGCGCCCTGGTTGACCTTCAACGGCATGCCGCAACTGCCGGAGGTCGCGCCCAAACTGGGCTGGATGGTCGGCTCGCTGGTCATCGATCCGTTCAATTCCAACCGGATGATGTACGGCACCGGCGCGACCATCTACGGCACCACCAATCTGCTCAATTGGGACGCCGGCAACCCCATCACCATCTCGGTCATGGTCAGGGGGCTGGAAGAGACCGCCGTCCTCGACCTGATCAGCCCGCCCTCGGGCGCGCCCCTGCTCAGCGGACTGGGCGACATCAGCGGTTTCAGACACGATGATCTGAATGTGGTGCCGGCCAGAATGATGGGGACGCCGACCTTCACCAGCACCACCAGTCTCGATTATGCCGAACTGAGCCCGGGCTTCATCGTTCGAGTCGGGAACGCCGATACCACCACCGGTCTGCGCCGGGCGGGCTTCTCCTTCGACGGCGGAACGAGCTGGTTCCAGGCCAGCAACGAACCCGGTGGAGTCACCGGCGGCGGGACGGTGGCGGCGGCCGCCAATGCCGGCCGCGTCGTGTGGGCTCCCGAGGGCGGAGCGGTCTCGGTCTCGACCAACAACGGCAGCTCCTGGACGACGGCCCAGGGGATTCCGAACGGAGCCCGAGTGGCTTCCGACCGCGTCAACCCGATGAAGTTCTACGGATTCGTCAACAGCCGGCTCTATCTCAGCACCAACGGCGGGGCCAACTTCACGGCGACCGCCGCCACCGGGCTCCCGGCTTCGGCCAGGATCAAAGCCCTGCCGGGCCGCGAGGGCGATCTCTGGCTGGCCGGCGGCGACGGCGGATTGTGGCACTCGACCGACAGCGGAGCCGCCTTCACCAGATTGGGCAATGTGGATGCCGCCGGCGGCATCGGCTTCGGCCTGGCCGCGGCCGGCCAGAGCTACATGGCCCTCTATCTGATCGGGACGATCAACGGCATCAGCGGCATCTTCCGGTCGGATGATACCGGGACCTCGTGGATCCGGATCAACGACAATCAGCATCAGTACGGGCTGCAGGGCGGGGTGATCACCGGCGATCCGCGAGTCTTCGGGCGAGTCTACGTCGGCACCAACGGCCGCGGAATCATCCGCGGAGAGGCCTCGGGCACGACGACGCCGCCGACGCCGGACTTCTCGATCGCGCCCAATCCGACGAGCATGACGGTCAACCGCGGCGCCAACGGGACCAGCACCATCACGATCACCCGCTCCGGCGGCTTCACCGGCAGCGTCGCCATGACCGCCTCCGGCTTGCCGACCGGCGTCACGGCCGCCTTCAACCCGGCCTCCGCCACCGGCGCCACCAGCACCCTGACTCTCACGGCCTCCGCCACCGCCACTCTCGGCGCGGCGACCGTGACCGTCACCGGAGCCGGTGGCGGCCTCAGTCACACGGCCACGATCAGTCTCACGGTCAATGCGCCAGCGACGCCCGACTTCTCGCTCTCGGCTAACCCGATGAGCCTGACGATCAATCGCGGCGCCAATGGGACCAGCACCCTCACGATCACCCGCACCGGCGGTTTCAC
>DATEFT010000954.1:0-4071 GCA_035280505.1 Blastocatellia bacterium
CGAACGGGTCAGCGGAATCAACCTCGACTACAGCGAGGGCCATTGGAGCGATTGGTACAATAAGCGGGAATTCCGCGATCAGCGAACCGTGCTCTTCACGGACTATTTCGACGGCGATGCTACTTTCCAGTACGCCCTGCGAGTGCAGGTCCCGGGAGAGTTCAAGGTGGCTCCGGCGAGAGCCGAGCTGATGTATCAGCCGACGGTGCAGGCCAATACGGCCAACGTCAAATTGAACATTCTGGATAAGAAGTAAGATTCAAACCGCGAAATACGCGGAATCCGCGACCTCGACCATTTTGCGGCGAGCCGCCGTCGTGTCTTTCGCGTGTTTCGCGGTTAAATCCGAAAATTTCAAAAGGGATCTTTTCCAAAGTAGATCGACTTTTCCAGACTTAGGAAACCAATGTTTAAAGAAGTTATTGATGTCATCATCTCCGCGGCGCGCAAGCTGTTGACCAACTGGGGGGCGTCCCTGGTTCTGTTCCTCTGCTATCTTCTGTTACTGGGAGTCTGTTACCTCTTCTTCACGACCGGGGAGGCGACGCTGCTCCAGGTCTGCATGAGCCTCCTGGTTCTGCCGGTGGTTGCCGTCGTCCTCTTCTTTCTCTCCCAGGCGATGGGGTTGAGTTCGGTGCGAATCGGCGTCGGGCCGGTCTATCTGCTGAGGCGCGCGCTGGGGGACTGCTGGAAACTGTGCCTGGTCAGTCTCCCGTTGCTCTTGCTGATCGGGCTGGTCGCGTATCTCTTCGGCTGGATTCAGGACGGGTTCTTCAGCGAGTCTCTGACCTCCAACTCGCCCGCGAGAAGACAGCTCGGCGGCCTCTTCAACTGGGCCGAGTTCTTGCTGCTCGCGGTGGTCTTTCCTTTGATCGCGATCCATCTGTGGATCTCCACGATCAGCGGGGGAGTCGCCGCCACCCTCTCGAAGAACGGGCTGGTCAAGAGCCTGAAACGGGCGTTCGCGCCGCGCTCGGTGCTGATCTATGCCCTGGTCGTCGTAATCTTCGGGGCCGTCGCTTATCTCTTCTTCTTCACGAAGACGACGGCCGGCGGAGCCTGGACGGAAATGTGGTTGTTGGGAGGACGACTGGCCGCCGCCTTGATCGCGATCTTTCTGGGCTGGTTGTTGACGCTGGGATCGATGGCGGAATTTACGGCCCGCAGCGCCATCGAAGATGGAGAATCGTGAATGAGAGATCGCGAACTGCACGAAAAATCCCGACCTCTTCGCCGGCTCGGCCATTTTCGCGTCGTTCGCCTTCTCTTCCACCTGTGCTGGGTGATCGGGTTCTCTTCCTGCACGGCGCCGACTCCGCCCGATCAGCCGCAATCGATCTCGGCCACGCCGCTGCCTTCCGCCGACGAAACGGATGCCGTCTTTCAGAAAGCCGCCACTGAAGCGCTCGGAGAGCGCGAGGGGGCGATCATCGTGATCGATCCGAACAGCGGGCGGTTGCGCGCGGTCGTCAATCCCCGGCTGGCCTTTGAACAGGCCTACCCTCCGGGGTCGGCCATCAAACCCTTTACGGCGCTGGCCGCCATGCGCGCGGGCCATCTCCGGCGCGAGACGAGTCGCTTCTGCCGGACCCGATACGTGGATGCCGAGTTCGAGATCGCCTGTTCCCACCCGAAGAGCCGGGCTCCGTTCGATCTGCCGCAGGCCCTGGCCTACTCCTGTAACGATTACTTCGCGCACGTCGGGGAACGGCTGAGCGAATCTTCCTTTAATGCCACACTCGTCGGTTTCGGATTCGGTTCGCGAACGGGGATCAGCGCGGCCGAGGCTGCCGGCAGCCTGCCGCACGGAGAATGGCGGGTGCGCTATGCGCTGGGGGAAGGTGAACGTCTGCTGATCACCCCGATTCAACTGATCGCCGCCTACGCGGCGCTGGTCAACGGCGGCCACCTCTATCGACCGCAATCGGGCAGCGATCGCCTGGCCATCAAACAGGAGGTGGGGCGGTTGATGATCGCGCCGGACTCGCGTGCGGCGTTGATCGAAGGCATGCGCGGCGCGGTCAAATACGGGACGGCGGAGCGGGCGGGTCTCGATCAGTTGCCGTTCTACATCTTCGGCAAGACCGGAACCTCGACCGCCAGCAACGGGTTCCGCACGCAGGGCTGGTTCGTCGGTTTCGCCGCGGAGAAAGGCGTGCGCTGGATTCCGGGCGACGATCAGGTTCGACTCGGCGTGCTGGTCTTTCTCAAACGAGCCCACGGATCGCAATGCGCGGAGGTGGCGCGGCGCGTCTTTGAGGCGAGCATCTCGCCGCGGCCGACGCCGACGCCGCGCGTCGGGATCTCCCTGCCGGTCTCCGGGTCGCAGACGATCAAGGTTCGTTCGGTCGGCGAGCGGATCGTCCGCACGCTGCCGCTCGAAGAGTACCTGGTCGGAGTGCTGGCCGGCGAATCCAGCGTTGAACAGGAGCCTGAGGCCTTGAAGGCGCAGGCGATCGTCAGCCGGACCTTCGCGCTGAAGAATCTGGGCCGGCATGCGCGCGAGGGATTCGATTTTTGCAGCACCACCCATTGTCAGCGTTTCGTCGCGATCAAGAGCGCCGGGCAGTCGCCGGCGCGGCGCGCGGTCGAATCCACGCGGGGCGAGGTCCTGACGGAAGGGCCGGATCGCCTCGCCGAAGTCTACTTTCACGCCGCCTGCGGCGGAGTGACGGCGAACATCGAGACGCTCTGGGGCGGACCAGCGATTCCGTACCTGCGCGGAGTACGTGACGATTTCTGCGCGACCGGACCCCATCGCCGCTGGATCCAGTCGATCCCGGCCGCCCGACTGGCCGAAGCTCTGCGGGAGGACGAACGCACGGATGTCGGTCCCGGGCTCGATCTGATCAGCGTCAGCAAACGCGATGCGACCGGCCGGGCGGAAGCGGTGGCGCTCGAAGGGGCTCGTCGCCGGGTCGTGCGGGGTTGGGATTTCAAAATGATCGTCGGCCGCCAACTGGGCTGGCAGACGATCAAAAGTTCGCGGTTCGAAGTCTCGCGCGCGGCGAGCGGATTCATCTTTCGGGGCAGCGGCTTCGGGCATGGATTGGGTCTCTGCCAGGAAGGCTCGCACGTCATGGCGAGTCGCGGGAGAAACTATCGTCAGATCGTCGATCATTACTTTCCCGGCACCCGGCTGGCGCCGGCTTCAGATCCGGCTCGGAGCCGTCCGCTGCAACCAGCGATCTACCGGCCCGCCTCCATCGACGTCTCTCCCGCCGAATCCATCACCGTTTCCGGGGCCGCTTCCGTTCGACAATCACTGTCGAGCGAACACTTCCGCGCCGGCTTCGCTTCGGCGGCGGAACGGGAGTCGGTCGAGTCGGCTCTGCGTCTGCTGGAGTCCGCTCGCCTCGAGATTCTGGGGCGATTGCGGAGGGCCTCTTTATCGTTGTCTGAACCGCGCCCCTTTGAAGTCGTGATCCATGCCACGACGGAGGAGTTCATCGCGGCCACCGGACAGTCGGGGTGGGCCGCCGGGGTCACGCGCGGGAGACGGATCGAGTTGCAGCCCCTGAAGCTGTTGCAGCGGCGGCGCATTCTGGAGACGACCCTGCGGCACGAGTTGACGCATGCCGTGATCGAGTCGCTGAGCCGCGAACGCGCTCCCCGCTGGCTGGCCGAAGGGCTGGCGATCCACGTGGCGGGCGAGGGGGCCGCCGTCTCGCAAGCTCCTTCCAACAGCCAACTGACCCGGGCTCAGTTGGAACGGCGGTTGGCCGGACCCGCTTCCGCCAAAGAGATGCGCGAACTGTACCGAGCCGCCTATCGAGAGGTCCGGGGGCTCATCCGCGCGAAGGGCGAGGCTCACATCTGGCAGTTGGTGGCGAACAGCGATTGACAAGCCCGGCTGCGGGCGTGTATAAAGATTGATTGATGGTGTCAGTGTCAGTCATTTTCGTTATCGTTGCAGAAGCTGATTTGAACAGCTCGGATAAAAATACAACGGTCAATAAAATAGAGAAAGCAGGTTATAGATGACGAGATTCGAAGGTCGAAGACGCTTACCTGACGCGAGGCTGGGTGACCGGTCTCAGGCTATCTTTTCTTCCTCTTTTTCCTCGTTGG
>DATEFT010000955.1:0-4626 GCA_035280505.1 Blastocatellia bacterium
GCGCAGGGAACTCAGGTCAACAACGGTTCGCAGGTTCAATTTGTGCGCCGTTCGATTCCGCCGGTCGGTCAGGCGCGTCCGGATTGGATGGTCATCAACTCGATTGCCAAGCTGATGGGCGTCGATTTCGGATTCCAGGGCCAGATCAAGAATATCTTTAAAGAGATCGCAGAGAAGGTCGAAGGTTACAGCGGGCTCTCGCACAATCAGCTTGCCAATGAAGGGGCGACGCCGATCCGGCGCTCGTCACCGGACCTCGGCAAGATCAACACGGCCGATTTGAAGGAGTGGCTGGCGAGCGAGATCTCGCACCTCAATCGCGCCACGCCGATCGACCGTTCCGAAATGACGGCGAAAGCCGGCGCGCGGCTCCAGCAACGGTATCCGTTGATCACCCGATACTCGGAGATGATCACGCCGAAGCTGCCGCAGGAGGCCCAGAAGGAGACGCCCGCGCCCGTAATCTTCCCGGCTTAATGGGAAGCCGGTTTCAGTCTGCGATGGCTGATTCAAGCATATGTCATCATTACTAGAGCAAATCGATCTACCATTTATCATCGAATCACTGATCAAGATCGCGATCGTCTTCGTCATGGGGTTGTTGTCGCCGGTCTCGATGAACTGGGTCGAGCGCCGGTTGCTGGCGGTCATGCAGAACCGGCTGGGGCCCAACCGGGTCGGACCGTTCGGATTGCTGCAGTCGGTGGCCGACGGCATCAAGTTCCTCTTCAAGGAAGATATCATCCCGCTGGCGGTCAACAAGTGGCTCTACGTCTTTGCGCCGGTGGTCGCGGTGATTCCGGCCTTCATGGCCACCATCGTCTACCCGCTGGGACCGGCGGGGGTGGAGCTCCCGTTCATCAGTCAGCTCATCGGCAAACCCGTCGATCTGTTCGTCACCCACTTCAACGTCGCGTTGTTGTACGTCCTGGCGGTGACCAGTCTGGGGGTCTACGGGATCGTCCTCGGCGGCTGGGCCTCCAATTCGAAGTACAGCCTGCTGGGCGGGCTCCGTTCCTCGGCCCAGATGATCAGTTATGAACTGGCGCTCTCGCTCTCGCTGATCGCCGTGATCATTCACGCCGGTTCGCTCGACCTGACCAAGATCGTGGAGCAACAGGCCACGACCTACTGGTTCGGCCTGATTCCGAAATGGAACATCATCGCGATCCCGTTCGCCGGTCTCTTCGCCTTCATCATCTATTTAATCAGCGCCATCGCCGAGACCAACCGGGTCCCGTTCGACCTGCCGGAAGCCGAGACGGAACTGGTGGCCGGATTTCATACCGAATACAGCAGCTCGCTGAAGTTCGCCATGTTCTTCATGGCCGAGTACGTCAACATGCTGACCGTTTCGGTGCTGGCGTCGGCGCTCTTCCTGGGCGGCTGGAGCGGACCCGGGGTCAACGCGCTCCCGTGGCTGGGACCGCTCTACTTTCTCTTCAAAGTATTGCTCTTCATGCTCCTGTACATCTGGCTGCGCGGGACCCTGCCGCGGTTCCGGTATGACCAATTGATGAACTTCGGCTGGAAGTTCCTGCTGCCCGCGGCGCTGCTCAATCTGGTCTTCGCGGCGGTGCTCGGAGTAATGGATTGGCATCTGTAGTCGTTTACCGGCAGATTGGCTGAAAAGTTTATGGATTTCCAACAGATTCTCTTCCTCGGATTGGCGAGCCTGACGGTGGTGGCGGCCTTCAGCGTGATTCTGCAGCGCAATCCGATCTATAGCGCTCTCGGATTGATCGTCGTCCTGTGTTCGCTCTCCGGGGTCTTTCTGCTGCTCGCCGCGCAGTTCATTGCGGTCGTGCAGGTGATCGTCTACGCCGGCGCCATCATGGTGCTCTTCGTCTTCGTGATCATGCTGCTCAATGTGCGCGAAGAGGATGCGCGGACGGACCGGCTGAAGTACCTGAAATGGTTGGCCGCCCCGCTCTTCCTGGCGTTGCTCGGCGAGGTCTTCGTCGTCGTGCGTTTCGTCAACAAGGCGGCGCCGGCCATCCCGAGTCCCAACGCCGTCGGGGTCAACCCGGGCGATTCACTGGGGACGGTCGAATCGATCGCCAACGGGATGTTCACGACTTATGTCTTTCCCTTCGAGGCGGCCTCGGTCCTGATCCTGATGGCCATCGTCGGCGCCATGTTCCTGGCCCGCCGCCACCGGAAAGAGGACATCGAACGGATCGAGGAGGCCCTGGCCAGCCAGCCGGAGGCTCAATCCAGCCCCAAAACCAAAGAGGAGGTCGCCGCCTGATGATCCCACTATCCTGGTATCTGGCGCTCGGCGCCGTGCTGTTCACCATCGGCGTGGTCGGAGTTCTGATTCAGCGCAACGTAATCGTGCTGTTCATGTGCGTTGAGTTGATGCTCAATGCCGTCAACCTGACCCTGGTGGCGTTCTCGCGTTATCTCAACGAGGTGACCGGACAACTATTCGTCTTCATCGTCATGGCGGTGGCGGCGGCGGAGGCCGCGGTCGGGCTCGCGATCATCATTTCGCTCTTCCGCAATCGCGAGACGCTCAACGTCGACGAAGCGGACTTGCTCAAACTGTAATATGCTTAAATTCATCGTCTTCGCGCCGCTGATCGGCGCGATCATCAACGGGTTATTCGGTAAGCGGTTGGGTGAGAGACTGGTCGGCATCAATGCCTGTTATTGGGTGGCGGTCTCGACGGCCTTGTCCTTTTATGCTTTCTTCTGGAAGTTGCTGCCGCTGCCGCGCGAGCATCGCGTGATCCAGGATCATCTCTTCACCTGGCTCCAGATCGGAAACTTCCGCGCCGATTTCGCCTATCTGCTCGATCCGCTCTCCGGCGTCTACATCCTCTTCATCACCGGCGTCGGACTCCTGATCCACATCTACGCGACCGGCTACATGCACGGCGATCCCGGATTCTACCGGTTCTTCACCTATCTGAACCTCTTCATGTTCATGATGCTGACGCTGGTGCTGGCCGATAATCTGCTGTTGCTCTTCGTCGGCTGGGAGGGAGTCGGGCTCTGTTCGTACCTGCTGATCGGGTACTACATCCGCCGCAAAGAGGCCGGCGATGCGGCGAAGAAGGCGTTCGTCGTCAACCGGATCGGCGATTTCGGATACATGATCGGGATGTTCCTGGTCTTCATGACCTTCGGGACGATCAGTTTCGTCGCGAAGGGCGGGGTTCCGAGCTTCATCGAGCAGGCGGCCGGCCACCCGGCCGAGGCCTTCGGTGTCTTCGGCGTCATGACCCTGATCGCGCTGCTGCTCTTCGTCGGCGCGACGGGCAAATCGGCGCAGATTCCGCTCTTCGTCTGGCTGCCGGACGCGATGGCCGGTCCGACGCCGGTCTCCGCCCTGATCCATGCCGCGACCATGGTCACCGCGGGCGTCTACCTGACCGCGCGCTGCAGCGCGGTCGTGGTCAAATCGCCGACCGCGATGCTGGTGATCGCCGTCATCGGCGCCGCCACCGCGATCTTTGCCGCGACCATCGGCCTGGCCCAGAACGATATCAAGAAGGTCCTGGCCTATTCGACCGTCTCTCAACTCGGATTCATGTTCCTGGCCTGCGGGGTGGGCGCTTTCATCGCCGGCATCTTTCACGTCATGACGCATGCGTTCTTCAAGGCGCTGCTCTTCCTCGGCTCCGGGTCGGTGATCCACGGGATGCACGAGGAGCAGGACATCCGGAAGATGGGCGGGTTACGCAAACATATGAAGATCACCTTCGCTACCATGAGTGTCGGCTGGCTCGCGATCTCCGGTTTCCCGCTGCTCTCCGGTTTCTTCAGCAAGGACGAGATCCTCTGGCGGACCTTCTCGACCGACGCGCTGCCGCACGGCCTGGGGAAGATTCTCTGGGGAGTCGCCGCGTTCACGGCCCTGCTGACGGCGGTCTATATGACCCGGATGATGGTCCTGACCTTCTTCGGTTCCGAACGTTTCGGAAAGCACGCCGATCATGGACACGGTCACGACAGCCACGGGGGCGGGGGGCATCACGGCAAACCGCATGAATCGCCCGTCTCGATGTGGCTGCCGCTGGTGGTGCTGGCGGTGCTCTCGATCTTCGGCGGCTGGGTCGGAGTTTCACCCGCGATGGGGCAGTTCCTCGGCCTGCACGAGAATCAGTTCGAGCACTTCCTGGAACCGGTCATTTATCAGGTCGGCGCCGCCGAGCACGGAGAGGTGACCGCGGCCCTCGATTCGCCGGCCCCTTCGGAAGAGCCCGCGGCCAGGGCCGAGGAGCATCACGACACCTCGACCGAACTGGCCCTGACCGGACTCTCCATTCTGCTCGGATTGGGCGGGATCGGAATCGGGTGGCTGGTCTTCTCGAGAACGCCGCTCCGGAAGATGCCGACCGTGCTCGAGCAGAAGTACCGGGTCGATGAAATCTACGAGGCCACGCTGGTCGATCCGATCGAGGTGACCTCGCGGGAGGTCTTGTGGAAGATCGTCGATGTCCGGATTATCGACGGCTTCGTCAATGCGCTGGCCCGCTGGTTCGGCGGAGCGGCCAACCTCCTGCGATACACGCAGACCGGTTTCGCCCGCAACTATGCCGCCGTGATCTTGATCGGAGCGATGCTGGTGATCGGGTATTTCGGAATGATCGCTCTGCGATAACTGAAAACTGGACT
>DATEFT010000956.1:0-7758 GCA_035280505.1 Blastocatellia bacterium
TGCGAGGCCTGACGCCGGATGGGGAGATCTTCGACTTCGCTTTGAATATCGTTCCGGACTTTGCCGACTTCGAGTTTGCCGGCGCGACCTTCAGCCCCGACGGCGAGACCCTGTTCGTCAATATTCAGACTCCGGGGTTGACCTTTGCGATCTGGGGGCCCTGGGAGGACGGCTCGCTGTAGCCGAGAGGCCAACCAAATCGATCAACAGACCGCGAAAGACGCGGAAGGCGCGAATCGACACCTTCCGCGTCTTTCGCGGTCTTCTACTTCTTCGGTTTTGGGGCCTCTCCGAGCGGCCGTTGAAATTGGTTCAGCATCTCGGCCGGCGTCTTCAACTGCTGCTCGTTCTGATCGATGCCGAGCGGCTGCTTGAAGAGAGGCGTCATAAATGGCGTCTGCTTGTTATTCGGGAAGGGCGGCGGGGATTTGACGGTCCGGGCCTCGTCCGTCTGGCAGGGGTTGATGACCCGGCCTTTGTACTCGACCGACTCCGGCGGCTTCGTGGTGGTCAGTTTGTAGTCCACCTCCTCATTCGGAGCGATTACTCGCAGCTTGAATTGGCTGCACTGGTCCTGCTTCTTGACGGGCGGCTTCTGAGCCGGCTCCTGCCCCAGGGGGCTTCCGGAGAATGAGACCAGCAAGGCGGTCGAAACAATCATTAAATGACGAGAATACATGTTCGTAACCCTCCTCGGCGGATTCGGTTGTTTTTGTGAATTATCGATGGCCGAATCCTAATTTTGGCAGATCTCTCCGGTTCGCTCAACCTGGATCGATTCGCCTTTAGGCGGAGAGAACAGGTAGAATTGTCACCCCGTTCGTCAAACTGATGTGAGTGAGCCAAATTCAGGACCGAGGTTGTGATTCGAGATGCGAGTGATTTTTTATCTGTTGCTGGTGATGTGGGTCGCGGCCCAGGATTGGCCCGAATTCCGTGGTCCGGCCGGACAGGGCCATTCGAGTGAACGCGGGCTTCCGTTGACCTGGAGTGAGACCAAGAACGTGCGATGGAAAGTTCCGCTTCCGGGCAAGGGGTGGTCCTCACCGGCGATTCAGGGGGATCGAATCTGGTTGACGACCGCGACCGAGGAAGGGAAGTCGCTGCGCGCGCTTTTGATCGATCGCAACACCGGCGCCATTCAGAAGAACATCGAACTCTTTCGCCTGAAGTCCCTGGGGCCGCTCCATTCCAAGAACAGTCAGGCCTCGCCGACGCCGGTGATCGAAGGCGGCCGGGTCTATCTGCATTTCGGCGCCCACGGCACCGCCTGTCTGACCCAGTCGGGCGAAATCGTCTGGAAGACACGGCTCGAATACGACAACGGACAACACGGGCCGGGCGGCTCGCCGGTCATCTATGACAACCTGCTGATTGTGAATTGCGACGGCCAGACCGCCCAATCGGTGGTCGCCCTGGACAAGGCGACCGGCAAGGTTCGATGGCAGAAGTTTCGCGAAGGGGCTCAGGCCTATGCGACTCCGCTGGTGCTCAGGCTTCCCGGCGGCGACCAGGTCATCAGCCCGGGCGCTTTCCGGGCCATCTCCTACGAACCCCGAACGGGCAAAGAGCTCTGGGAGGTCAAATACGGCAGCGGGTTCTCGAACGTGCCGCGGCCCGTCTTCGGCAACGGCCTGGTCTTCATCTGCACCGGATTCAACTTTCCCACGCTGCTGGCGGTTCGGGCCGACGGCCGCGGAGATGTCACTCAATCCCATTTGGCCTGGACGCTCAAGCGGGGCGTCCCGCTGACGCCCTCCCCGCTGCTGATCGGCGATGAGTTATATCTGGTCAGCGACAACGGGATCGCCAGTTGTCTCGATGCCAAGACCGGGACCGCCCATTGGCAGGTCCGGTTGGGCGGCAACCATTCCGCTTCTCCGGTCTATGCCGACGGCCGGATCTACTTTCTCAGTGAAGAGGGCGAGTCGGTCGTGATCGCGCCCGGACGGCAATACAAGGCGCTGGCCACCAACCAGCTCGATGGGCGGACCCTGGCTTCAATGGCGGTCTCCGGCGGTTCGATCTTCGTCCGTAGCGAAACGCATCTCTATCGTCTCAGTAATTGACCCGCCTCCGCCGGCAATCCGAACCCTCCAGGTACCTTCGCTGTTACTTTTGTAACACCGGTGCCTCCAATGGACAAATACCGTGCAAAAGCAGGGTCGAGCATTGACAATTCGCTCATGCTCTTGGTACTTTACGCGAGCTGTTTTGTAATTAATTCAGGAATTTTTAAGAGCCACATCGATCAGCAGTTAAACTGATTCATTTGCCCAATTTAACTCTTTTACTTAGTACAGCCTAACAAGTAGCTAAGGACCGGGTCGGGATGGGAGGAGTTGCCTCTCCTAAGATCCGGCGGGCTCACATGTCGCCTGAATTTGGAGGGCGATTGAGCGGTTGGGCGTCTATCATAAGTATTTAAAGAAGCATTCGCCGTTATTTTACAGCGCGAGTTATGAGCAGTTGCCAATAGTGGGTGGTCGTGTGTGCGGAGCCTGATGTTTAGGACACAAGCCGCGATGAGGTTAGATCGCCTTGTGTGGGTTGGTGTGCCGTGGCAGGGTGACGAACTTGCCTTGTGTTTGTCGGTATGTTTGTCGGTGCTATTTCTGATGCGTTGGCTTGCTTATCGTGAGTTAGTTATGTTCTAGGTGGTATGCAAAAAGATAGGTTGTTTTTAACCAGTCCCAGAATCAGCTATCGGGTGCCTTGCCGACCGACATCTCAAATAACCAGCGTCTTAGTAATAACTTATACATACGGTACAACTAAACACAGTTAATCCAGCCTCGGCTTCAAGCGCGCAGTAATCCATCGAGTCACCGGTCCGGCCGGTGAGCACTGCCGAACCCACCCTTTGACGGGATCCGCGGAGAGTCGCAGATCCACGAGGCCGATCCGGTTGCCGCCGCACGAATCGACCTGCTGAGAAATTCAAGTGAGGGAATCACGGTTTGATCCCCAACACTGATCGTTGGAAGTTCGAATCTTCGACTAAGCCCCAAGAGGTCATCATGAAGGGCTTTAATATCTTTGGTCATCGGGTCGAGGCGGAAGCGGCCAGCTTCCCATCTCGATTACTTGTCATCAGAACAAGCGGGAACCCTCTTCCCCACTCTAGACTTTGGGAGGTCTAAGTAATGAGACGACGCTTGAGATTTTTAAACATCGGATTGGCCCTGCCGATCCTCCTGGCGTTAATCGCCGGCAGTCTGTTGATCTCTCCGCTGTTTCGCTCTGCGAGCGCGCAGCGCGGAGGGGTCGTCGCGCCGGTCAAGGGGCAGCCCGCCGGGACGCAATTGAGCGCCGCGGCGAAGCAACAGATCCGGGCACTGCTGGATGAGAAAGCTTCGCGCACTCCGGCTCAGAGAAAGATGAGTTCGCAACTGCTCTATGGAATGAGAACGTTTCGCGGTCAGGCGCTGACCCGGGGTGGCGAAGTCCGGACCATGCGTTCGGCGGAGACCACGGCCAAGTCCGATGCGCGGGGCCGGGTCGAGGTCGAGATCAAAGGGCAGATCGACAAGGTCATGATCGAGTCCGTCGAGAAGCTCGGCGGAGAGATGCGGTATGCGTCGGCGGTGGCCGGCACCCTGCGCGCGCGGCTCCCGATGGAGTCGTTGGAGTATCTGGCCGAATTGCCGACCGTCAAATCGATTCGTCCGGCGATGCAGGCGAGAACCCACCACCAGGTGGATCGCGGGTCGTTCCAGTTGCCGGTGGTGCTGCCGTTCAAGATCGGTCCGGCTCCGCGGGTCGGGGCCCGGCGCTCTTTCTCTGAGCGCGCCCAGCAGGTTCGCCAGCAGCTTTCGACGGCGCTGACCAGGAACGCGGCGCGTCCGGCCCAGAGCCAGACGCAGGCGATCGTCGGCATCGCCTCTTCGGAGGGAGATCTGGCGCACGGCGCGACGGCCGCCCGCAACTTCTTCGGGGTGACCGGGGCGGGCGTCAAGATCGGCGTTCTCTCCGACAGCGTCGATTTCATGGCTCAATCGGTCGCCTCCGGTGACCTGCCGGCGGATGTGACCGTGCTGCCGGGACAGAGCGGGGTGCCGGGCAACGGTGAAGGGACGGCCATGCTCGAGATCGTTCACGACCTGGCCCCCGGCGCGAAGCTCTACTTCGCCACCGCCTTCGCCGGCGTCGAGAGTTTCGCCGACAACATCCGGGCCCTGCGGGCCGCGGGCTGCGACATTCTGGTCGACGATGTGATCTACGCCAACGAGTCGCCGTTTCATGACGACCTCGTGACGACCGCCGTCGAGGAAGTGACCGCCAGCGGCGCGCTCTACTTCTCGTCGGCCGGTAACGACGGCAACTTCAACGACGGGACCAGCAGCGTCTGGGAAGGGGATTTCAAAGATTCGGGGTCCACGCTGGCGGTCCTGCCGGGCGGCACGCTGCATGACTTCGGCACCGGCGTCATCTCGAACCGCGCGGAGACCCAGTCCCAGTTCATCCTGGGGTTGTGGTGGTCCGATCCGCTGGGCGCTTCCAGCAACGACTACGACCTCTTCATCATGGACAACTCTCTCTCCGTGGTGCTGGATGCCTCGACCGGCGTTCAGGACGGAGATGACGATCCGTTCGAGGCCACTTTCCCGGGCGCCTTCGCGGGCGAGCGGATTCTGGTCTTCAAGGTGGACGGGGCCGAGAAACGCGCGCTGCATGTGAACAATTTCGGCGGCGAGCTGGCCATCAGCACTCCCGGCAGCACCCACGGCCACAATTCGGCGGTGGGGGCCTTCAATGTGGCGGCGATCGACGCCTCCCTGGCGGGCGGCGGCTCGTTCGTCAGCGGTCCGACCAGCCCGGTCGAACTGTTCAGTTCCGACGGCTTCCGGCGGGTCTTCTATAAGTCCGATGGGACGCCCTTCACTCCGGGCAACCTGACGTTCTCCACCTCCGGCGGCAATCTGCGCCGGAAACCGGACCTCACCGCGGCCGATGGCGTTTCGACCAGCGTGCCCGGGTTCGAACAATTCTTCGGCACCTCGGCGGCCGCTCCGCATGCCGCGGCCATTGCCGCCCTGGTCAAATCGGCCAAACCGAAGCTGAGACCGAATCGGATTCGGCAGGCGTTGCTCTCGACCGCCCTCGACATCGAGGCGACCGGAGCCGACCGCGATTCCGGAGCCGGAATCCTGGATGCTTTCGGCGCGCTGCAGTCCGTCGGCGCTCCGCCTTCGCCCTACATCGATCTCGGCACCGTGGCGACCACGGTCGCGGGCGGTGACGGCGACATCTACATCGAACCCGGTGAGGGCGGCCGGATCAGCGTCTCGCTGGCCAACGTCGGCGGCGCCACGGCTCTGGGAGTCAGGGCGACGTTGTCGACCACCACTCCGGGGGTCACGATCACGGCTCCGACGGCCAGCTATCCGAACATCGGATCCAACGGCCAGACGGCGACCAATGCGGTGCCTTTCGCCTTCACCCTCTCCAATAACGCGGCCTGCGGGGTGGCCATCGACTTTACCTTGACGGTCAACTACACGAACAGCAACCTGGGAGCTCAGGTCTTCACCTTCAAGGTCCAGACCGGACAGCCGGATGCGCTCGGGACGACCTTCAGTTATGCCGGTCCGGCCGTGCCGATTCCGGACGGCAGCCTCCTGGGAGTCGATGTCCCGATCACGATCAGCGGTCTGACGAGTCCCATCAACGGGCTCAAGTTCAGATTCGACGGCACCAGTTGCAGCAGCGCCATCGGCGCGACGACCGTCGGTCTCGATCATACCTGGGTCGGCGACCTGGTGGTCAGGCTGACTTCGCCGCAAGGCACGACCGTCACGCTGATGGTCTCGCCCGGCGGCGTCTTGAACAGCGGTAATAATTTCTGCAATACGGTGCTCGACGATTCGGCCACCGCCTTGATCCAGAACATTTCGGCTATCGAGGCGCCCTTCACCGGGTCGTTCATTCCGGCCAACCCGCTGTCGGCCTTCAATGGACAGAACGGGAACGGGACCTGGATCTTGAACGTCTCGGATGTGGCTCCCGCCGACACCGGCAACGTGCGTGCGTTCTCGCTGGTCTTCTCGACCTTCGCTTGCAGCACGCCGTAACGGCCGTTTACCTTGCCTGGTCCGTTCGTCCGAACCGGAGGTCCGGACCGGGGCTTTTCAACCGCGAGCTACGCGAAACCGGCGAGGGGCTTCGGCTCTTCGCCGCCGACGCGGGGTTCGCGGTTTTTCTTTATCTGTCGTAAACTGCGGTCCACAGACGAAAGGATAATCGCATGATGACCATCACACGTTTGATCCGCAGGGGGATTCAAGGCGGGGTGTTGCTGGCCCTGCTGACGCTCTCTCCGCGGCCCCTGGCCGTGACCGCCCAATCGCCGGCGCCGGAGGCCGGTAAGCCGTTCGTGGTCGAATACTACTACCAGGCCCGCTGGGGCTTCGCCGACGAATTCATCCGGCTCTTCAAGAAGAATCATTATCCGGTCCTCAAGAAAGAGCAGGAACTGGGACGGATTTTGCAGGTCTGGGCCAGCAGCCCGAAATACCACACCACTGAAGACGGGCGCTGGGATTACCGGGTGACCATCGTCTGGAAGAACGCCGGAGTGGCGCACGACAGCTTCGATTCCCAGAGTCTGATCAAGCAACTGTTTCCGGACCAGGAGACCTACAAGAGGGAAGAGCAGCGCCGGTTTGAGATCCTGGTCGGGCACTGGGACGTGCCGGTGGTTCCGGTCGAGCTAGATAAATGAGCCGCGAACGACGCTCGCCGTCGCAATGAGCTGCCCGGTATGCCGTTGCGTATGCTCGGCGATGTGAAACAGCAGTCCCCAGACGTTGGTCGGCAGTTGTGCTCGTCCGACGGCGCGGGGCTCGAACAGGCGCTCGTCCGGCGTCGAGCGGATCACCTCCAGCGCCTCATCGATTCGGGCCTGGGCGGCGGCCACCAGTTGAGCGGCGCCGGCCGGCGGCTCGCCGGGCATCCGTTCCGAGGCGAGGTCGCGGAACTGTTCGTCGGTCAAGCCGCGGCCCGCGGTATAGGCCAGCAATCGATCGATGCTTCCGGCGAGATGCCGGAGATGAAAACCGACGGAGGGCGCCCGGCCGGGTTCGGCCCAGACCTCCGCGATCGTCAATGCGGCGCCATGGGTTTCCAGATCTCCGCGCGATTGCAGCAGCGCATGCGCGGCCGGCATCGTCAACCGCGAAACATCCGCCAGCGGGCCGCATAACCAGGGTTCGGGACGGGTGATGGTACTCATTACAAACTCTGGAGACAAACCGCGAACCACGCGAAACCATCGATCTTTCGTCTCTTTCGCGTCTTTCGCGGGTTCGAATAAAATTCGGGAGGTCTACTTTTTAAAGCACTCATGACTTTGTTAACAAGCTCGGTCGACAACCTGCGAAACACGCGAAAGCTGTTTGATTCCGTGTGGTTCGCGGCGGTTCTGACCGGGCATGATATCAGGATTCTATGGCGAAAGGAGCAAATCTCGAAATGAACCGTTTTCACCGTTGGTACTGTCGATCCGGTTTCTGGAAGAAGGCACTGGCCGAAGGCATGGTGCCCTGGGCCCTCAAGGACCTGGACCTGGGGAGCGAGGTGCTCGAGGTGGGGCCCGGACCCGGCCTGACCACCGATCTGTTACGCCGTCGGTTCGAGCATCTGACCGCGATCGAGATCGATCCGTCCCTGGCCGGTTCCCTCAAGCAGCGTCTGCAACAGACCAACGTCAGCGTGGTGGAAGGGGACGCGACGGCCATGCCGTTCGAGACCGGCTCG
>DATEFT010000957.1:0-3860 GCA_035280505.1 Blastocatellia bacterium
CCCGGGCCGCTGTGGTATCGGCGATCACGCCGCCGATCAGGAGCGCCGCCAGAACGATGAAGACTCTCCAGGTATTTCGCATTTCATCTACCTCTCAGTTGAGGAGCCGCACGGCGCGCGCGACACCGTCCTCCCCGATGATGATGTCGGCTTTGATCATCCCTTCGCCCCGATCGATGTTGACCGGCCATCCCATCATGAGCAGGGTCGAGCGCGGGATCTCCACCCGCACGGTCTGGATGAACTCCGTCGGTTCGGACTTTGCGACGAAGGTCAGGGGGAAGAAGTCGGAACCGTTCTCGACGGCCTTCTCCGGCGCGGGGCGTGCGCGGCGCGGGGCGCGGCGGACCGGAGGCCTGGAGAGTGGATCCGGGGCCGACTCCGGCGCCGAATTGGCGGCAATGGATGAGGGCAGCTCGAGCTTGGCCTGCGGCCCGGCCTCCGGCGGGTGGGTTTCGTGTCGCCGGAGTCCGATGATCATAACCGAGAGCAGCAGGACTGCCGCGGCGGCCAGCCCCCAGACCAATCTCCGGCGAACCGGCCAGGACGATTTCGGCGGCGGCGCGGCGGCCGATCGCTCCTCGAAAGCGGCGCGCAGCGCTGCTCCGACCCGCTCCGGGGCGTTGGTGACGGCCTCTTCGGCGGCCAGGGCGCGGAGCCCGGCTGTCATGCGTCGTTCGCGCCCGAGCCAGGCCGCGCAGGGCGCACAGCCCTCGACGTGCGCTTGCGCGGGAGCCGGCAGCGGAGTCTCCATCGACTGATCGCGGTCCAAATCGATGACCGCCTGTTCAAACTCTCGGCAATTCATGTCGGGCACCTCGCCAGACCGGCCTGGCTTTGCGATGCATCGTCGGCCTTCATGGCCTCCAGTCTCTCGGCCAGCAGCGCGCGCGCGCGATGCAGCCGCGAGCGGACCGTCCCCAGTTCGCAGCCGATCACCTCGGCGGCTTCGGCATAACTCAACTCGTGCAGATAACAGAGCAGCACTACCTCGCGGTAATGGATCGGTAAGGTGATCACGGCGCGCCGCACGGCCGTCACGATCTCTTCGCGCGTCAGATCGGCCAGCGGATCTTCGGGCGCGATCAGCCGGTCGGCGGCAGTGGTTCCATCTTGCTCGTCCCGTTCCTCGCTCTCGAGCCTCACGAACCAGCGCTCGCGTCGCAGGCGGCGCCACGTGGAGTGGCGCGCGATGGCGAAGAGATAGGCGGCGAAACTGCCGCGCCCGCTGTATTGATGGCCGTCGCGCATCAGGGTCAGAAAAGCCTCCTGCGTCACGTCTTCGGCCATCGTTTCGGAACCGCTCATTCGCAGGGCGAACCGGTAGAGGGGAGATTGCCATCTTTGATAGAGCTGCTCGAATGCGCCGCCATCCCCGGCGAGCATCAGCCGCAGGAGTTCCGCATCGCCAGAGATCGGGAGCGCTCTATTCATCTACATCCTTAATTTGGATCTCGATCAGACCGGGCATCTTCGGTTGTTCGGCCTGATATGACAAGAGGGACCCGGAGGGGCCGGGAAGTTCCACAAAAATTGGCATGCGAACTGCGGATCTTACTGAACGGGCGTGGCGCGAAGATTCGGCTCCGCCCTAAGTGGCTGGCAGCTTTGGCCTTGTTGGCCTGGCAGCCGGTGCAGCCGGTGCCGCAGTGGCCTGCTTTCCCGGCATAACGGCCTGGCTGCTCCACTTCCCACCTCCACCGTGCGCCAGATTGTGAGCGGATGTTCGGGTACAGCCGAGATCCGTGCAATTTTAAGACATCGCCGACGCCAGCCGACCCGGTAGATGATGGCCCCGCGGAGGGACGCTACAATCAGACCAAACAAAGGATTGGTCAGGCTGTAAAACTTCGGCTAAAACCTCCAGGTTGCCTGTCCATAGAAGCTGCGTCTGACCTCGCTCGGGATGACGAACGTATCAATGCTGCGGTACTCAGAGTGCCGATCCTCGAGCAGATTTTGCAATCCCAAACTCAGCTCAAGGCGTTCTCGCACTTTCCATCCGAACCGGGCATCGAGCCGTGTGTAACTGGAAATTTGCGGGGTCGGCAGGCGAGAGACGTGGTAGAGCGAGCTATCCAATTCGAAGTTGCGGGGCAACGTAAGATAGGAATGGATCTGGAATTGATGCCGTGGACTGTTTCCTTCAAATAGATCGATGTTGATATCCGGAGCCGATAATTTATGGTTGAGCTGCGCTCCCAGGTATGAGTATCCGCCACGGCACTTCCAGCGTTTGGCGATCTTCAAATCGATGAACGCTTCCAGACCATAGGTTCTGCCGCGCAACTGATTGTCGAAGGAGGCCGGGATCACCAGGTGCGGGAGCGGGTTGGAGTCGAAATAAGGAGGTCCGTCGGTAATCGATTGCAGGCGATCATAGAAGTTGTAGAAGGTTGAAATATCGAGCGACAGTCTCCGGCCCGGTTTGGCACGATACCCTAATTCGTAGGCGCGGAGTTCTTCGGACCTGGTATTTGGATTGCCGACTACGGTGAGAATGCCGGGAAGGCCCTCCGGTCCGGGAAAGGCCGCGATCTTGAAACGAATTCCCCGCTCGACCCGCGAGGGCGTTCTGACGGCGCGCGAGACGGCGGCCCAGACCGTCTGGCGATCGCTCGGCGTCCAGAGTAAACGGGCGCTGGGCTGCACTTCGAAGTGCGTATAATCGTGATGTTCCAGCTTGGAACCGAGTGTGAGCCGCAATCGGTTCTGGATCAGCGTCAATTCGTCCTGAACGAATCCGCTGAAGAGCTGAGCATCTCGTTCCTTTGGAATGTATTGAGCCGACACTCCGTCGTCGAGCCGATCAGAGGTCACACGGTAACCGAGTCCCCACACGAGATCCTGCCGCCCGAGAGTCAAATGATGCTGGAAATCGACATCGAACGTGTCCTCATGTTCCCTCACATCATAGACGGTCCGGCGCAGCCGGTTGAAGTATATTTGCAAGGTCGTATCGGACCGATCCGAAAAAATATGGTCCCAACGCCCCAACACATTCCCGCCACTCAGATCTCCAGGCGAAAGAGCGGGCGGCGCAAAGGGAGCGGCCAGATTGATGGTCGTTTGGGTCTCCCTTAAACCGGTATCGTAGATATCTGCCTGCACTGTCAGCGCATCACGCTCGGACCTCTTCCAATCTATCCGCCAACCTCCACTCACCCAGTTTTGCCAATCGTGTGCATTGAATCCGGCGGCATTGACCAGCCCGCTCCGATTGAAATACCTGGCGTAGGCGCGATAATGAGCGTGGGCTCCGATCATTCCGCCGTAGCGGGCGCTCGCAAAGCCCTGTTCTTCCGAGCCGCCGCCTGCCGTCATCAATCCGCCCTGCGAATCTTTGGCATGTTTGGTGATGATGTTGATCACGCCGTTGACAGCATTGGCGCCCCAGAGCGTGCCGCCAGGGCCGCGAATGACCTCGATCCGTTCAATCTCTTCGAGCGGTGGTTGCTGCGCCTCCCAGAACACACCGGAAAAGTGCGGTGAATAGACCGTGCGCCCGTCGACCAGAACCAGTAGCTTATCGACGAATCGGCGATTGAATCCGCGGACGCTGATCGCCCATTTATTGCCGTCAATTCGAGCCACATCCATTCCCGGCACCAGACGAAACAGTTCAGGCAAGCTGGTCAGTCCGGAGCGGCGAATATCTTCCCGGGTGATGACATAGACGGCTGCGGCGGCCTGAAAGAGTTGCTCTTCTTTCTTCGACACCGACGTGACCTCGATGTTCATGAGCTCTTCAAGAGTCGCGGTTGTGAGGTCAGGCGTTGGATCAGGGGCCTGAGCGTGGAGGTGACCAACGGCAACAATCATCATGGCTGCGATTAACCAGGTAGATCTTATAACTTTCA
>DATEFT010000958.1:0-6824 GCA_035280505.1 Blastocatellia bacterium
ACGCCGCAAGGGACGGCCGTCTGCAAGATGTCGGTGGCGACCACGGAGAAGCGCAAGAATGTGGCCGGTCAGAATGAAGAGCATACGACCTGGTTTCGGGTGACGGTCTGGGGGCGATCGGGTGAACTGGCCAACGAATACCTGGCCAAGGGTCGCCAGGTCTATCTGGAGGGGCGGTTGCGGCTCGAAGAGTACACCGACCGGGAGGGCCAGACGCGAATCAGCCCCGAGGTCACGGCGACCGATATCCAATTCCTGGGGCAGCGGGGCGAGAACGCTCTCAACACCGAACCGGCGAGGATCGAAGCCGAGCCGCCCAAACCTGCGGCCAAGGTCCAGGAGACGACACCGGCCAGGTCCGCCGGCAAAGGGAACTCCAAGCGCTTATCCCCTAAGGAACTCCTGAGTATCGAAGAAGATGACATTCCATTTTAGTCCGAAGCGGTTCGGAGAGGTCTGGAAAAGTCTAGACTGTCTTGAGTGAAGACAGATTCTGTTTTTCCGGCCCTCAGGCTTTCCTAGACTTTCCTAGACCTCTCCGGAACCAACTCCTGAAGTGGCCCCACCCCGCAAAATCTGCGTCAGCAAGTCGCCTGCGCCGCCTGAATAGTTAAATTATTCGTCGGCTCATAAAGGGCTTCAAATTGCCCAGGCGTCGTGCTATTTAGATTCACCAATTCAGTTGTAGTAGTTCAAGCACTAGGCTGAAAAGCTAATTTCAATTTATGGAGAGAAGAAAAGAACAATGTTAAATCCAACTGTTGAAGAATCACCCGAAGCCCCCGAGCAAGAACAGGAAGCACCAGCGTCCGGAATCAGCAAACCCGTGGCCGCTCGATCTAAAGCCAAAGCGGCACAGCCGAAGTCGGAGTCGGAGCCCTCGAAACCGGTCAGCAATGGCCCGATCTACCTCCTGCTGAGCGCCAACGGAAAATATAAGGAGCTGAGCGAAGCCGAACTGCAGATCGAAGCCGCCAGCGTCTTGAAAGATCCAACATTAAGATTAGTTAAGGGGCAATATCTCGTTCCCCAAATTAGCTTTAACCTAACTGAGGCCTAACGAAAGATTTTTTTCGCCGAGATTTCAAAGACAATTGCTACTGGGGCGATTGTTGGCGGACAATTGAGGGAGAGAATCGGCTAAATCGACCGAACGACTGAATCGACCGAACCGATATCGGAACAATTGTTAAATCTCTAAACGATATTTTCATTCCTACTTGAGCTAGGCATAGTCAAACTAAAGGCCGGAAGAACAGGTCCCCTGCTTGCGCTTCCGGCCAATTTTTTTTCAGCCGCTCTCCATCGAAATCCCGATCACGCATCCGGCATCTTTCGCGGCCATTCAGGGCCCATTCAGAGCCCATTCAGACATGGACAAAGTGAAGTTGAGCCCCTAGACTCCTGAACAGGTGAAAAGTATGAAGTTGATTTTTATGGGAACGCCCGAGTTTGCGGTGCCTGCGCTCCGCCAGCTCATCGAAGCAGGACACGAAATCAGAGCCGTCTTCACGCAGCCCGACCGGCCGTTCGGCCGTAAACAGGTGATCACGCCGCCGCCGGTCAAGCTCTTGGCGAAGCAGCATGGCCTCACCATCATGCAACCCGAGAAGATCAAGACCGCCGAGGCTCGCGAAAGACTCGAGCCGTGGTTCAAACAGGTGGACGCCGGAATCGTCGCGGCCTATGGCCGGATCTTACCGGACTGGATGCTCTCGGGGCCGGTTCACGGCTGCATCAATGTCCATTCATCGCTGTTGCCGAAATACCGCGGCGCCGCGCCGATCAACTGGGCGATCGTCAATGGCGAGCGCGAGACCGGAGTCACGATTATGCAGATGGATGCGGGTCTGGACACCGGAGCCATGCTGTTGCAGGGTTCGACCGAGATCGGGGACGAAGAGACGGCCGCGGAGTTGACGCCCCGGCTGGCCGTAATCGGGGCCGCGCTGTTGATCGAGACCCTGGCCCGGCTCGACGAATTGAACCCGATCCCCCAGGATCACGCGCAGTCGAGCCTGGCTCCGATCCTGAAGCGCGAAGACGGACTGGTCAACTGGGAGTTGACCGCGCGCGAGATCTTCAACCGGCTGCGGGGCTTCACACCTTTTCCGGGTTGCTATACGTTCCACGAGAACCAGCGGCTGGAGATCCTCAAGGCCCGGGTCGAACCGGAGACCGCCAGTTCCGCTCAATTTCAACCCGGCGCGATCCGCGAGTTGAGCCGGGAGAACCTGGTGGTCGCGTGCGGCGGCGGAACCGGGCTCAGAATCACGGAAGTCCAGCCCGCCGGAAAGCGGGCCATGTCCGCCCGCGATTTTCTCAACGGAGCCCAGCTCAAATCAGGCGACCGGCTCGGATCGTCATGACCTCACAGGTGAAAGTAACGACCGTTCGTCGCGCGGCCTACGAGGCGCTCCGGCGCGTCGAAGAGGATCAGGCCTATGCCACCAATCTGTTGCTCTCTCCACGATTTCAAACTCTCTCGCGAGAAGATCAGGCGCTGCTGCGCGAGTTGACCCTGGGAGTGCTGCGGTGGCAGGGCCGGCTCGACTTTCTGATCGAACACTACTCGCGGCGGAAAATAGCTCGCCTCGACTCCGAAGTCGTCATCGCCCTGCGGCTGGGCCTGTACCAGTTGAAATTTCTCTCACGCATTCCCTCGCACGCGGCCGTCAACGAGTCGGTCAACCTGGTCCGGGAACTGAAGAAACAGAGCGCCGCGCCGTTCTGCAACGCGGTGCTCCGAGCCGCGCAACGGGACGAGAGCCTCGATCTCGACCGGCTGATCGAAGATCCGCTCGAGAGGCTGAGCGTCGAGACCTCGCACCCGGCCTGGCTGCTCCGCCGGTGGACGGAACGCTTCGGCGCGGAGGCGAGCGCGCTGGCGATGGCCAACAATCGGGCTCCGCGCACCGCTTTCCGATTTCTCAGCGGGCGCTCCTCCGAATCGGAGACCCGCGCCTGGTTCGCCGCGCACGGAATTGAGACCCGCCGGTCCGAACTGGCGCCCCAGGCCGAGATCCTCGAGAACGGGAATCTCTCCGGCTCCTCCGAACCGGTGAATGAAGGTTGGATCTATCTGCAGGATGAAGCGTCTCAACTGGTCGGGCATCTCGCCGGCGGATCCGCCGCCGCCGGCCAACGGGCGCTCGATCTCTGCGCCGCCCCGGGCGGCAAGACGAGCCTGCTGGCCTCCCTGCTGCCCCAACCCTCGCTGATCGTGGCGAGCGACCGCCATCTTCATCGTCTGCAGACGATGAAGGAGCTGAGCGCCCGGCAGGGGATCGAAGGGATCAGACTGGTCCAGCTCGACGCCGCCGCCGAGCTGCCGTTCGCCGAGCCCGGCGGCTTCGATCGCGTGCTGCTCGATGCTCCCTGCTCCGGGTTGGGCACGCTTCAACGCCATCCCGAGATCAAGTGGCGGATCGATCCCGGCAAGCTCCGGGAGCTGGCGGAATTGCAGAGACGATTGATCGTCAATGCCTCGCGCCAGGTCGCACCGGGAGGACTGCTGATCTACTCCGTCTGCTCGACGGAACCGGAGGAGGGCGAAGAGGCGATCGCCTGGTTCCGCCGCGACCGCCCGGAATACCGCGACCTGACGCGGGAGAGATTGACCGAACTGGGCCTCGATCCGTCATCCATGTTGACGGAATCTTTCGGCGCCCGCACGTTCCCTCACCGCCAGGGGACCGAGGGATTTTTTGTCTGCGTGCTCTGGAGAAGGAAGTGAACTACCGATTAAAGACGGGTTTGAACATTCCGGTGATCACCGTGCTGGACGAGACCGGCCGCGTAATCGAAGAGGAACAGCGCCGCATCATCCGGCACATCGTGCAGAACGGCCATGGCGCGGACGTGATCTTCGGCGTCGGCACGACCGGCGAGTGGAATCGCCTGGCCAATAACGAGCGCCGGCGAGTCATGGAGATCGAAGTCGACGAAGTGCGCCAGATCAACGAAGAGCTGGCGGCTCGCAACCCGCAGGCGAGAGTCGAAGCCTGGATCGGGGTCAACGGCCGAACGCGCGCCGAGATCCTGGCCAATCTCGACACCGCGATTCAACTCGGCGCCGACGCGGCCGTGATCGCGCCGCTGGCCATCGAAGATCTGAACGAAGCCGAGATCATCGGCTTCTTTCAACGCGATCTCACCAACCTGCTGGAATGGTCGAACCGCCAGTTGCCGGTCTTCCTCTACGACAACGCGGACATCGCGGCTCCCGGACGCGCGGCGCACATCCGGACCCACCTCGTCAAACACCTGAGCCGGCTGCCCTGGGTTCGCGGGATCAAGGTCTCCGCGCCGCACCGGGTGATCGGCAACTACACGAAGGCCGCGCTCCACTACAAACAACCGGGAGAGTTCGGGATCTACATCGGCAACGCCATGCTGATCTTCGAGATCTACCGGCCCACCCAGGGACTGATCGGCCGCCTGAGCGAGGGCTGGCGCGACTACCTGCTGCACGCCACACCGCCCATCGGCGTCGTCTCGGGACCGGCCAACCTCATGCCGCGCGAGTGGCAGAAGGCCTGGCGGGTCTGTTGGGCCGGGGACGTCGAGATGATCGATCGCTATCTGAAACTGTGCTCCTGGTTCGAAAAGATCTGCGAGTTCGAGGAGGGCGGCCGGAGAGTCAACAAGACCATCGCCTGTCTGAAGTACGGCCTGAAACTCGACGGCGTGATCTCCAGCCACCTGGTCGGGCCCGGCACCGGCTCGCTGACCGACGACCAGCAACAGACGTTCGGCGAGAACTACCGAACCCTGCGCCAGTTCGCCCAGGGCGAGATCGACTCCCTCTGGCGAACCATCGTCGACCAATCGAGTCTGAAGAGCCGCGAAATTCGCGAAATTCGCTGAAGACGCTGAAGTTGATCCGGATCAATCCGGCAGTTTGAAGTAGAAGGTGGCGCCGCGATCGACCTCGGCCTCGGTCCAGATGCGGCCGCCGTGGCGTTGAATAATCCGGTGCACGATCGAGAGGCCGACGCCGGTCCCCTCGAACTGTTCGGAGCTGTGTAGCCGCTGGAAGACGCCGAAGAGCTTTCCGGCATACTTCATATCGAATCCCGCGCCGTTGTCCCGGATGAAATAGATGTGGCCCTTCTCGAGGGGCTGAGACCCGACCTCCACGATCGCCGGATCCCGGTCGTGCGTGAACTTGAAGGCATTCGAGAGCAGGTTGATGAAGACCTGTTTGAGCAGGGCCGGATCGCCGAAGCTGTCGGGCAACTGAGCGATCTGCGTTTCGATCGGCCGCTCGCGCGGTTGTCTCCGCAGTTCTTCCAGCACTTCGTGGACCAGCGCCGACATATTGACCGGTTGTTTGGAGAGCGGTTGCCGGCCCAGGCGCGAGAATCGGAGCAGGTCTTCGATCAGTTGCTCCATGTGCCGGACGTTGCGCTCGACGTCGTTGAGAAAGCGCTGGGCCTCCGGCGGAATCTGCGGCGCAAAGTCGCTCATGACGATCCGGGTGAAACCGCCGATGGCCCGCAACGGAGCGCGCAGATCGTGAGAGACCGAATAGGAGAAAGATTCCAGTTCCCGGTTCGCGTCTTCCAGCTCGGCCGTTCGCTCCTCGACCCGGCGTTCGAGCTCTTCATTGAGCCGGATGATCTTCTCTTCGGCGCGCCGGCGCTCCAGAATCTCCGCCCGCAAGGCCGTGGTCCGTTGTTCGACCTTCTTCTCCAGGTCCTCGCTGAACCGGCGCAGATGATCCTGAGCATGGCTCAGTTCGCGATTCTTCTGGATGGCGGTCTCATAGGTGGAGAGCAGCAGGTTGAGAATGTGCAGACGATCGGCGGTGATGAAATATTTGCGATTGGCGAAGAAGACCTCCAACCCGATCTGCGTTCGCTCCGATTGCCGCAGTTGACCGTTGGCCAGGATGAAGGTGATTCGCGAGAGCAGATGCTTCTCGTCCAGGGGTTTGGTCAGAAAGTTGTCGGCCCCGCACTCCAGACCCCGGATGACATCGCCCGGGTCCGAGAGAGTCGTCAACAACATGACCGGAATAGTCTTCAAGGCTTCGCTCTCTTTGATCGTGTGACAGAGCTGAAAACCGTCCATCTCCGGCATGACGATGTCGCTCAGAACGATATCCGGATGGCGTTTTTTGATCGACTCGAGGGCTTCCACGCCGTTGCGACTGAGCGAGACGGTGTAGCCGTGTTGCTCCAGGATATATCTCAACTGTTCGGCTTGCGTCGGGCTATCCTCAACCACCAGAATCTCGATTTCGCGCCCTCGAAACTTCTCGTCTCTCATAACCTCACCTTGATCATGACTTGGCAACCAGGTCACCTTCGGCCACTCAACGCTCATCGCTTCTTGACCAGGCTCACGAGAACCTCGGCGATTCTCTTGGGGGGATAGATATAGCAGGCGGCATCCAGGTTGATCGCCGCCTGGGGCATGCCGTAGACGATCGAACTCTCCTTGTCCTGCACGATCGTGATCGCTCCGGCATCCCTCATGGTCTTCAACTGATCGGCGCCGTCCCGGCCCATTCCGGTCAGCAGGACCCCGACGGCCTGTTGCCGGTAGACTTCGGCGACGGAACCGAAGAGATGAGAGATCGAAGGGCAGATCTCATTTCCGCCCGCCCCTTTGATCAGGACGACCCGGCGATCCGGTCCGATTCCCATATGGGATCCGTCCGGAGCCAGGTAGGCGCGGCCGGGCAGCAGTTCCTGGCCCGCCACGGCGACGTGCACGGGAACCTCGGAGGCCTGACCGAGCCAATCGGCGAACCCGCCGACGAAGCCCGGAGCGATGTGCTGGACGATGACGACCGGAACCGGAAAATTGCGCGA
>DATEFT010000959.1:0-8925 GCA_035280505.1 Blastocatellia bacterium
ATCCGTTGATTGAATCACGACTGGAGCTGCCGGGTCCAGGCTCCCCACAAGAGATTTGAGATTTGAGATTCAAACCGCGAAAGACGCGAAATCATCAATCTTTCGCGTGTGTTGCGGTTTGTAAACCAATTTTGTGAGCAAAGTACTCAAGTTATCACCGACCGATGCCGATGAGAGGTTGCGGGGGTGTTGGGCGGCCATTCGCGGATCTTCCGGCGAGGACCGGACCGCCGTTATAAATCACGCGGCTTCACTCGATCGGCAGACCGAGTATCCAGTGGCGGCGAGAGACCCCGGCCGGGCTCGCCTCTCTTTTCGAATCGACATCCGGACATGAACCTGAGGTTTAAATTACGTCCAGCCTACCTGTGGTCCCGTTACTGGCGGTCAGACCCGGCTGGATCCTGGCGGTCGCCGCGGTCGAAGTTCGGGGCGGGGCGCCGCGGTAAACGTTCGCTGTTCTGGTTGGCGTTGGCGGCCGCGCTGCCGATCCTGTTCGGCACGATCTACTACGCGCGTGACTGGCGCGGCTCGGGAGTTCGCGATCTCGGGTTTCCCGGCAATGCGGTGGTCCGTCCGTTGCAGGCCCGCATCACGGGCGGGTTGGCCTATCGGCCCTACGAGCGCAATCGAGGTCCGCAGGAGAGTAAAACGGCCGCGCAACCGCTGGCGAACGAGGTGCTGGTGCGGTTGACGTATGCCGTAGCCACCCGTCCGACGGTCGAGGCGCGGCAGGATCTGGGACGCTTCTACCTGCTGATGCACGATCTCGATCAGGCCGAGGCCCAATTGGCCATGGCGCTCGAAAAGGCTCCGGATCAGGCCCAGTTGCATACCGATCTGGGCGCGCTCTTCTACGAACGCAGTTTCAACAGCGACCCGTTCACCTGGCTCTCCAAGGCGGTCGACCATTGCGATCAAGCCATCAAAGTGGACCCTCAGATGGTCGAGGCCTGGTTCAACCGGGCGCTCTGCCATTATCAGATGGCGCTCTTCAAGCAGGCCAGGGAGGATTGGGAACGTTATCTTCAGCTCGACCCCAAGTCGCCCTGGTCGGCGGAGGCCCGCGAAGGATTGCGCCTGCTGCAGACCCGGGTCGATCAGACCGCCGATCAGAACCAGCAACTGCGGGAGAGAGTCCGTGAAGCCGCCGCGACCGGCAACGAGCAGGAGTTGCGGCGGCTCGTGACCGAACAATTCCCGCTCGTCAACCAGTTGGCGACTCAGGAGCTCTTCGATGAATATCTGAAGGATGCCCTGGCGGGCGAAGAGCCGGCCGCCTCCGCCCGGTTAAAGACCCTGCTGCTGACCGGTCAATTGATCGCCGAGATCAAAGGCGATCGATATCTGATCGACCTCGCCAACTTTGCGGGCACCGCGCGGACGGCGGAGAAGCGGGAGATCCAAAAGATCCGCGCGCTCCTGCAGCAGGCGGACCGCGAGATCGCCAGCGGCGTCTTCGATAACGCGTTCCGGCACTACGAAGAGGCGCACCGGGCGGCGAAACGGATCGGCGACTCCTGCCACGCGGATCTCAGCTCGATCAACCTGGCCCGTTTTTACAACATCCGCGCCGGCTATCACGGATTGGAGGCGGCCAGCAAACACCTGATCGCGAGCACCGAGGGCAGCCAGCACCGGCAGTTACACGCCCGGGCGCTCAACGCCATCTCCTATGCCAATATCAACGCGCTGCGTTTTTCGCGCTCCCTGGACCTGAGCCTGACCGCGACGAAGATCGCCAAGGATCTCGGCGATTCCGAGACGGCGATCACCAGCCTCATGTATGTCGGCGCGGTCTACCTGCGGATGGGCGATTACGAACGGGCCGGGCAGAAGAACTTCGAGGCCCTCGTGCTCATGCGCAACACTCCGCTGCCGCCGTTCCTGGCGGCCCGGGTCTACGCCATGATGGGAGAGACGCTGCTCATGGCCGGAAACTACCAGCGGGCGCTCGACTACAATCAGCAGGGATGGCAGGTCGCCGAGGGGCTGAACAACCCCGGGCTGCTGGCGGCGCTGGGAAACCGCCTGGGCCTGAACTACTGGAAACTGGGCCGGCAGGAAGAGGCGGTCAAACAGCTCAACGACGCGATCGTGCGCACCGAGGCGATCACCGATCCGATGGCGAGGCTCTTGCTGCAGGTGGAACTCTACACGCCGCTGGGAGACTTCTACCTGCGGCAGAACAAAGTGACCGAGGCCATCGCCGAATACCAGCGGGCCCTCAATCTGCTCGAAAACACCAATCATCGCGTTCATCTCTTCGCCATCCACCAGGGGCTGGCGGCGGCCTACCGGGCGCAGGGTCGAATCGCGGAGGCCGAATCCGCATTGCAGACCAGCCTCGAACTGGCGGAACGCGACCGCCAACAGATCAACGACGCCCGCGGCCGCAGCGTCTATCTCTTCAACCGGCAGGATGTCTATCACGCCATGATGGAGTTCCAGTTCTTCACCAAGAAGGATCCGCCGCAGGCCTACAACTACGCCGAGATCTCCAAGAGCCGGGACCTGCTGGACGTCCTGACCGGCCGCGCCGAGCCGGGCGAGAGCGACGGGAGCAGAACGCTCAAGGTCTCCGGCAGCGCGCACCCGCTGGGGTTGAAACAGATCCAGCAGGCCCTGCCCGCCAACGCGCAACTGCTCGAATACAGCCTCGGGGAGGACCATCTTCTGATCTGGCTGGTGACTCGCGAAGAGGTCCTCTGGCAGAGCCTCGAGCTCAAGACCGATCAACTGCGCCAATCGATCAAAGACTATCTGGAGGGCATCCGCCGGCGGCGCGAGTTGCCGCTGATCAATCGCCAGGCCGCGGAGTTGTATCAAACGCTGATCTCGCCGATCGCGGGGCGGCTCGACCGCAACCGCGTCCTGTGCGTGGTCCCGGACGGAATCCTGTCACAGTTGCCCTTCGGCGCGCTGATCTCGCCCGAGACCGGCCGGTACCTGATCGAAGACTATGCGATCACGGTCAATCCCAGCGCCAGCGTCATGGCCCAGGCCCTGGCCATCAGGGGGAAGAAGAGCTCCGGGGCCGAATCGTTTCTGGGGCTCGGCAATCCGCGGTTCAGCCGCCAGCGCTTTCCCAGTCTCCCGGCCCTCCCGTCGTCCGAGGCCGAGGTCAACCGCGTCAAATCGGACTATCAGAAGGCGCAGCTCCTCAGTCGCGACCAGGCCACCGAAAGCTCCCTGGTCCGTCAAATCGGCGAGTCCAACATCGTCCACCTCGCGACCCACGTCCTGATCAACGAACAGGCGCCGCTCCTCTCGTCGATCGTGCTGGCCGAAGAGGGACATCCGCCGCCGGTCGCCGATCGCGAGTCCGGCTCGGAGGTCTTCGACGGCAATCTGCAGGCCTATGAGATCTACCAGTTACGGCTGGCGCGGACGCGCCTGGTGATCCTCTCGGGTTGCCGGTCCGCGCTCGGGTTCTATCTGCGGGGCGAGGCGTTGAGCGGCCTCGCCCAGGCATTCCTGGCCGCCGGCGTCCCCGCCGTCATCGCCAGCCTCTGGGACGTCGACGACGACAGCACCGCGGAGCTGATGCGAGCCTTTCACTCCCAATATCGCCTCCAGCGCCGCAATTTCGCCGAGAGCCTGCGCCAGGCCCAATGCGCCCTGATCACCGGCGCCGACGCCAAATACCGGCATCCGTATTACTGGGCGGCATTCCTGCTGACCGGCGACGGCTGCGAGACCCCGCCGAAAAACTGAGCCCCCTCCTCTCCTGCTCTGTTGACATCCGACAGAGCAAGCGCTAGGCTCAACGATCTCGTTGATCGAGAGGAGAACTATGAAGAAACCACAAACCGATTTGTTACAAGGGACGCTCGACCTGCTGGTGCTCAAGACCCTGCAGTCCGGGCCGACTCATGGTTGGGATATCGCGCAGCGCATCCAGCAAGTCTCGCAAGAGGTGCTGCGGGTAGGCCAGGGATCGCTCTATCCGGCGCTGCACCGTCTGGAGGCGCAGGGCTGGATCGCTTCCGAATGGGGAGCTTCGGAGAACAACCGCAAGGCGAAGTTCTACAAACTGACGGCCGCCGGGCGGAAACAGTTATCGGCCGAGACCGAGACCTGGAAACGCTTCACCGGAGCGGTCGATCTGATCCTGAAGACCACTTGAATAAATGATGCGGACCGGTCCTTGAAGACGGAGGAGGGTCCGAAGAGATCGATCGCGGCGCGAGCCCCGGGCTCAGCCGGAAGTGATCGGTCTCTCCGTCGCGGTCTTCTCGGCCAATCCGAGCCGTCGCCAGACCCGTTCCGTGGGGATCACCAGATCTCGATTTCGGCGCAACTGCCACGCCGCCAGGACGATCGATTCCAGATCCTGATAGATTCCCCGGCAAGACCGGCAATCGATCAGGTGCTCTCTGACGAGTCGTTCCTCCGCCCGGCCGAGCTGCCCATCGTGATAATCGCTCAGCCGGATAATGCTCATCGCGCAATCCATATTCTCTCTCCAACTCATAGCTATCGGTCGGGAGCCGGTCCCTCTCAGACGCCCGACGCCTGGACCGGATCCTCAATGGCGTTAGATGACACAACCGGCCCGGAGGTGCGCTCACCGATTAAGTCCGACAAATTTTCTTGGGGGGTAGAAAAATGTAGCGCGAACGGGTGATGAGACCGTTGGCCGTCAAAATAGAGCTCGGTGCTCCAACCGGCTACTTCTCCGGCGAAGGACTGAAGGTTCGAGTCGTATGTTCGGTCACGCTCGAGACCGGTTCTTGAGCCGCCGGCATCTGCAACGGCTTCGGCGCCGGCGCCGGTTGCGGGGGAGAGGCCGGTTCGCCCTTTTCGCGGGCCGTTTTGACCGCCTCCCGGTAGGCGCTGACCAGACGCCCCAACTGCCAGACCAGCCCTCCCGCAATCAGAAAGACGAAGGCCAGGCAACCGAAGAAGACACCGAGCACGTCATGGTTATGAAACTCCCCGCGATGCTGATTGAATTCCATCAGCGCAAACACCGAAGCCATCAATCCCACAAAACTGAAGACCGTAATCAGCAGGGTCATCCAACCCAGCGGCGGTCGCGGAATATGAACCTGAACCGGGTTCTCGGGCGGGACCAGGTTGGCTCCGCAACTTTTGCAGTATCTGGTCTTGTTCGTGGATTCGACGCCGCATGACGAACAGAACATAATCTCCTCCAATTCAGGGCTTGAGTATTCTAATAATGCGCAGCTTGTGGAGTCGGGGTCGATCTTGGGACTTGGGAAATTAAGTTCTTTGGAATTTGAGAGGCAAACCGCTAACCACGCGAAAGACGCCAAATCATCGGTCTTTCCCGCTTTCGCGTCTTTCGCGTCTTTCGCGGTTAAGCATCAAAACCTCAAGAAATTTGCTTTCCCAGATCCCTGGTTTACAACCCTGATACGAGCGGGGACCCCGGCCAGGTTCGATTTAATCTCTCGATCGAGGATCATCGATCGCTCTGAATTCAAACGCGATGTATGAGCCAAGAACGTCCGGCGAGCCACGCGATTGAAAGCGTTCCTCTCGATAGAGCCACTGGTACGCTCTTTGCTCGCTCCACCGATAGGAGAATACTGAATACTCTGTTAACCAGTCTCTTCAACCGCGAAATACGCGGAAGACGCGAATGCTGGTCAGGTTCGTGCCTTTCGCGCCTTTCGCGGTTGGTCTATCGACATAGCGCGGGTGCGTCCCGGGGAGGTAAAGATGGAACAGCAGCAACTGAACGAACTATTACTGCAATCGCTCGAGACCGAAAAAGGCGGGGTCCAGATCTATCAGACGGCCCTGCAGTGCGTGGTCAATGAAGAGTTGAGAGAGGAGTGGAAGGAGTATCTCGACCAGACCAAACATCACGTGGAGATCATGCAGGAGCTCCTGGAGACGTTGGGCTTCGATCCGGAAGAGATGACTCCCGGACGAAAAGCCGTCAAACAGATCGGAGAGTCGCTGGTCGGGGCGATGAACCTGGCCCTCAAGAACGGCCCGCCCGAAGCGGCGGAACTGGTCGCCTGTGAGTGCGTGGTGCTGGCGGAGACGAAGGATCACTCCAACTGGGAGTTGATCGGACAGTGCGCGGAGAAGGCCCGGGGAGAAGAGGCCAAAGCGCTCAAAGCCGCCTATGCCGAGGTGGAGGACGAAGAGGACGAACACCTCTACCACAGCAAGGGATGGTGCCGGGAACTGTGGATCCAATCGCTGGGGATGCCCGCGGTCCTGCCTCCGCCCGAGGAGGAGAAGCAGGTCAAAACGGCGATCGGCGCGGCGCGAGCACAACAATCGCGCAAGGCGATGCTGAAAAGATAGGAACCGTCATCAGGGGGTGAGTTCATGATCGAAAGATCGAGCAACGGACAACCAAAGAGCAACGGACAGCCGAAGAGAAAAGTCCGCTATGCCGTCGTCGGATTGGGTTACTTCGGGCAGATGGCCATTCTGCCAGCCTTCGAACATGCCCGGAAGAATTCGGAACTCGCCGCCCTGATCTCCGACGATCCGGCCAAGCTCAAGAGGCTGGGGGCCAAATACGGCGTGGAGCATCGGGGCGGGTACGACGAGTTCGAGGACTGTCTGCAGCGGGCGGAGGTCGATGCGGTCTACCTGGCGGTGCCCAATTCGCAGCATCGGGAATTCGCCGTTCGCGCCGCCCGGGCCAAAGTTCACGTGCTCTGTGAAAAGCCGATGGCCGTGACCGAGAGAGAGTGCGAGGAGATGATTCGGGCCTGCGAACGAAACCGGGTCAAGCTGATGATCGGCTACCGCCTGCATTTCGAGAAGGGCAACCTGACCGCCATGGACCTGGTCCGAAGCGGCAAACTGGGCGACCCGCGAATCTTCAATTCGGTCTTCACCATGCAGGTCAAGGACCGGCACAACATCCGGATCCGCCGCGAGACGGGCGGCGGATCCGTCTACGACATCGGCATCTACTGCATCAACGCGGCGCGCTATCTCTTCGCCGATGAACCGGTCGAGGTGGCGGCCATGACCGCCAACAACGGCGAGGCCCGATTTTCAGAGGTCGAGGAGATGGCCAGCGTCCTGATGCGTTTTCCCAACGACCGGCTCGCGAATTTCGTCTGCAGTTTCGGCGGAGCCGACGAGGGGTCGTACGAAATCGTCGGAACCGACGGGACGCTGCGCATGGACCCGGCCTATGAATCGGCGGAGGATCTCAAACAGGCCGTGACCATCAAAGGCCGAAGACGGGAACGAACCTTTCCGAAACGGGATCAGGTGGCACCCGAGATCATCTACTTCTCGGATTGCATTCTGAACGACCAGGAACCGGAACCGTCGGGCCGGGAGGGGCTGATCGATGTGCAGATCATCCGCGCCATCTACCGGTCGGCCCGGAGGGGGAAACCCGTCCGGCTGAACCTGAAGAAGTCGGATCGCTATCCGGACCCGTCGCAGGAGATTCATCGTCTACCGATCGAGAAGCCCGAGTTGATCAAGGCGGTCCCGCCCGGCGGGAAGAAGGAATAGTCCGGGCTTCGCCGGTCGGCGCCAGACCAAGGAGTCATGATCATGAGCAGAGACTGGCTCGGCGGATTGACGTTTAAGAAACTGACGCTCAGAACCTGGAACGAAGCGATCGAGGACAACGTCTATAGCCGCGCGGCGGAACTGGCCTACTACTTCCTGCTGGCGCTCTTTCCGATGTTGATCTTTCTGAGCAGCCTGATCGGTTTCCTGCCCGAAGCGCAGGAGAAGCTCTTTGTGGCCCTGGCCCGGGTGGTGCCGGGCGAGGCGATGGGACTGATCTATCAGACCATTCGGGACGTCGTGCAGAACCGCAGCGGGGGCCTGCTCTCGTTCGGCGTGCTCGGCACGCTGTGGGCGGCCTCGGGCGGAGTGACGGCGGTCATGGACACGCTCAATATCGCGTACCATGTGAAAGAGGAACGGTCGTTCTGGAAAGTCCGCCTGCTGGCCATCGGCCTGACCGTGATGCTGGCCCTGCTGGTGGTCGGGGGCGTCGTCCTGATCATGTTCGGCGATCGATTCAGCCTGTATCTGGCCCAGCGGTTGGGAATGGGCACGGCCTTCACCGTCTTCTGGAGCGGAGTCGATTACCTGCTGGGATTGGGGCTGGTCCTGCTGGGTCTGCAACTGATCTATTACTACGGGCCCAACGTCAAACAGCGGTGGCGATGGATCACGCCGGGAGCCGTCTTCGCCGTCATCAGCCTGGTCATCGCCTCCCTCCTGTTTTCGCTCTACCTGCGGGTCGCCCCCAGCTACAGCGCCACCTACGGCAGCCTCGGAGCGGTGGTGGTGCTCATGCTGTGGCTCTACCTGATGGGAGTTCTGATCCTGATCGGCGGCGAGATCAATTCGGAGATCATCCGCGCCGCGGGAGAGCCGGTAGTTCAGAAAGATCATGCGGCTCACGCCGAAGACACGTATCCCGAGATGTGGATCCGGGAGAGATGAGTTCTTTAAAGGTCCGGGGATCGCACCGTTTCGGGAGCCGACCGTATCGATTATCCCGATGCCGGCGTCGAGGTTCTCTATCTACGCCAGCCTCCACGCAAGCGGATTCAACCCTGGGAGAGACCGGCCGCGCCGTCGAACTCCTGGAACGGGCTCTGACAATCGCGCGGGAGACCGGCGACCGGAGCCATGCGCGAGAAATCCGGGGAAGTCTAGAGCAATCGGGAAGTCTTCCGACTGCTCTAGACTTCCCCTAGCGCCCGCCCAAGCCCAATCTTGGTTCATATTAATTTAACAGATGACCTCGGTGAAGAGTCAAAATAAAAGTGCTGCCTGGTGGCGACTCTTTCCGCTCTTTTGCGCATTTGATACTGAGGTAGACTATGCAAAATCCAGAGGCGGTGGCAATTGTGAAGATGACGCCCGGATGACGTAACTCGAAAGAGTAGCGGTTTGAAGACCCCGCCCCTTTTATTGGAGCAGTTAACTGATGCCGTTTGT
>DATEFT010000960.1:0-4930 GCA_035280505.1 Blastocatellia bacterium
GGTCGAGAAGCCTTGCAGGCGCTGAAGCGGGCGAGCGAGGCCGGAACTCCGTTTCCATTGGTGCTGCTCGATGCCCAGATGCCGGAGTTCGATGGATTCGACGTGGCGGAGACGATTCGGCGAGATCCTCAACTGGCCGGAGCGGTCATTATGATGCTCTCCTCGGCGGGGCAGTCCCAGGATACGGCGCGATGCCGGGAACTGGGGGCGGCGGCTCACCTGACCAAACCGATCAAGCAGTCGGAACTCTTCAACGTCGTCCGGCGATTGCGAGGCATTCCGTCGAGCGCGGAACTTCCGCCGCCGGCCGCCGCCGCGGACCTGCGGCCCGAAGCCGGAGACCGCTACCATATTCTGCTGGCCGAAGATAACGCCATCAATCAGAAACTGGCGGTGCGGCTCCTGGAGAAGCGCGGCCATTCCGTGACCGTCGTCAACAACGGCCTGGAGGCGGTCGCGGCCATCGAGCACGAGCGCTTCGATCTGATCCTGATGGATGTGCAGATGCCGGAGTTGAACGGTTATGAGGCGACCATGGAGATTCGTGAAAGGGAGCGGCTCGACGGCGGCCACATCCCGATCATCGCCATGACCGCCAACGCCATGAAAGGGGACCGCGAACGTTGCCTGGAATCGGGGATGGATGCCTACGTCTCCAAGCCGATCAAGCCCGAAGAACTGTTTGCGGCCATTGAACAGGGCGGCCATCGCCGGTCTCGAGCCGAGAGCCAGGTCGCCTGAACCAACCAGGTCCATCGCTAAATAGATTGGAAAGTAAGTCGCTATTAACCGTTTTTCGTGTCTTTCGCGTGTTTCGCGGTTAAGTCTAAAAATCTCAATAGCGTTATTTTCCAAAGTCCTAAATCATCCGTCCATCCACTATCTGAAGGAGAGAATATGCGTTTTCGATTGGGCGAAAGATGTCTCGCCTGCCTGGGGCTCTGCGTTCTGATCTGGGCCGCGCAGGGCCGATTGACGGCTCAGACGGTCGATGCCACCCTGCGGGGAGTCGTGGTCGACCAGCAAGAGGCGGTCCTGCCCGGGATCGCGATTCGGGTGACGAACGATCAGACGGGCATCGAACGGCGAGCCCTCACCGATCAGGAGGGGCGGTACACTCTGACCGGTCTCTCCGCGGGCACCTACCGGGTGGAAGCCGTCGGAGCCGGGTTTGAGAAGGTCGAGCGCGAGCGAGAATTGAATGTCGGAACGACCGTCACGCTGGACCTCCAACTGAGCGCCGCCGGACGCGACGAGATCGTCCAGGTCGTGGGCGCCACCTCGATCATTCCGCCCACCGAGAATGTGCTGGGCCGGGTGGTTCAGACCCGGGAGATCGATGCGTTGCCGGTGGTCGGCCGGAGCTTCTCCGAACTGGCGGCGATCACGCCGGGCGTTCGGTACAACGGAGTCGGATTTCTCGGAGCGGGCAGCGTCGTGATCGGCGGCGCCACCTATTTCCAGAACCATACTCTGGTCGACGGCTCTTCCGAGAACTATCAACTCGACGGCACGCAGCGGAGCCAATTCTCGTTGGAATGGATCCAGGAGTTCCAGGTCATGACCAACCAGTTCAACGCCGAGTACGGCGGGGCTTCCGGCGGGATCATCAATACGATCACGCGTTCGGGCGGCAACGGATTCCATGGCCGGGGCTACAGCTATTTCCGGAGCGATGCGCTCGATGCGCGCAACCCGCTGGCTCCGGCCAGGCCGCCGAGCGATCAACAACGGTTCGGCTTCACTTTCGGCGGGCCGATCATCAAGAACCGGCTCTTCTTCTTCGGCGGGTACGAGCGGTTCAACAACGACCAGACCACGGTGGTCGTCACTCCTTTCGTCTCGGCCAACGGTGCCTTTCCGGTGCCGCAGCGGAGCAATCTGAATATCGCCCGGCTCGATTACCAGGTGACCGACTCGCACCGGTTGCGCGCGCGCTTCAATCGCTCGCGGCTGGGGACTCGCAACGAGTTCGTCGGCGGGCCCAACACCGTGGAGTACGGAGCCCGGAGCGTCCGCCTGGGCGCCGACTTCTCCGGCGACTGGACGTGGATCCTCTCACCCCGGCTGCTGAACGAGGCGCGCTTCTCCTACGGCCGGATCGGCGTCAGGATCAACTGCAATCGTCTGGAGAACGACGCCGCCGACCCCGGATTCGAACTCGATTACGGGACTCCCTTTCCCGTGGCCTCGTTCGGCTGCTTCCAGGCGCTGCTCGGTTCCAACCTCGAGCGGCAGCGGGCCTATTCCGATACGCTCTCCATGACCAGGGGCGGCCATCAGATCAAGACCGGCTTTCTGGCGACTCACTCCCTGTTTCATAACGAGTTTGCGAGGAACCGGCGGGGCATCTACAACTTTCAGGCCGATGCCGTCTTTCCCTTCAACCCGGCCGACCCGGCCAGCTATCCCTCCGGATTCCAGTTGCTGCAGGGGCCGATCGAGTATGACTTCGATTCCTGGGCGGTGGGGCTCTTCGTTCAGGATAGCTGGTCGGTGCGGGACAACCTGACCCTCAACCTGGGGCTCCGGTATGACGTGGACGATACTCTGGAGCAGGCCAATCCCTTTGTCCCGCTCGGCCGATTCTTCCATCGGATCAATGAAGATCGGAACAACGTGGCGCCGCGCGTGGGAGTGGCCTGGGCGCCGTTCCACGATCAGAAACGGACCGTCCTGCGCGTGGGCGGCGGATATTTCTACAACCAGGTTCACAACCAGTTGTTGAACAACCTGTTCGTCAACACCATCACGGTCGACCGCTCGATCAACATTCAGACCGATGCCGCCAGCAGTCCCGCGCTCAATCCGTTCCATCCGGACGTGCTGACGCCGCGGCTGATTCTGGCGCAGGCTCTGGCCGGCCGGAGAGTTCCGGACGTCTCGAACTTTCCGGCGCGCACGACCAGCGCCAACGATCTCACCGCCGACCTGCGGGTTCCCCGGACGGCCCAATTGACCGCGGGTCTTTCGCGCGATCTGGGCCGGGGAGTCAGTTTCACCGCCGATTTCGTCTATTCGCGCGGGTTCGACCAACTGATCCTTCGCGACACCAATGTCGATCCGGCTTCCCAGACCCTGGGGGCGATCCGGCGTCTCAACCCGAACTACAGCTCGATCATCACGACCAGCAACGATGGGACTTTCACCTACAAGTCGCTGCGCGTGCAGTCGCTCTATCAACCCCGGTCCAGCCGCTGGCTGAGGCTGGCCTACACGCTGGCCCGGGGCACGACCAACGTGATCTCGCAGAACGGGCTCTTCGACCAGCCGCCCTTCGCCCCGATCGCCTTCAATCCTTTCAATCTCAACGAAGACGCGGGGCCCCTGGACAACGACATCCGCCATACTCTGAATCTGAGCGGTGGGTCCGATCTGCCGTTCGGCTTTCAGGTCTCGACCATTCTCAGCTACAACACCGCGGCGCCCTGGACCGTGACGACCCTGGCGCAACTGGATCGCGACCCCTTCCCGGACCGGCCCGAACCGCGAGCTTCGCGCCGCGGCGACGGATACTTCTCGTGGGATCTGCGATTCGCCAAGGTGGTCCGCCTCGGCGAGCGCCTGGCCATCGCCGGTTTCGCCGAGGGGTTCAATCTGACCAACACCTCCAGCTTCATCGGCTACGTCGGCGATCTCTCGGCGCCCAACTTCGGACGACCGACGGCGGCCCTGGATCCGCGGCGGATCCAACTGGGATTCCGCGTCGATTTCTAAATATTTCGAACCGCGAAAGACGCGGAACACGCAAAAAAAGGCGGTTCCGCGTCTTTCGTGTGTTTCGCGGTTTGAATTTGACGACTTAGAACGGATTGGGTGCCAGCAGCACGCTGCCATCGCGGCGTCCGTAGCCCAAGAGGCTGCCGTCGGGCGAGAGCGCGACCGCCTCGACCGTGATCCCACCTTGTTGATTGTCCGCGAGGATCGACGCGCCGTCGGCGACGCGCCAGAAACGGAGCGCGCCCACCGGCTGGATCGTGTCGTTGGGCGTCGTGATCTGTTCGGCCGTTCCGGCGATCACCGTCTGCCCGTTCGGAGTGATGACGACCGAGGTCGCGGCGCCGGCGTTAGGCAGCGGCATGGTGCGAATCGACGATCCTCCGGGCAGGGCGGGCAAAGACCACAATCGGACGCTCTCGTCGGCGGCGCCCGAAGCCAGCAGCGTTCCGTTGGCGGAGAAGGCGAGAGCGAAGACATACTCGGAATGACCGGTCAGGCTGCCGAGCGGCGCGCCGTCCGTCGCTCGCCACAGCTTGATCTGGCCGTTGCTGACTCCGGCCGCCACTGTCTGGCCATCGGGCGAGACGGCGACGGAGTTGACGCGAGCGCCCTGATCCAGCGTGTTGAGCAGGGCGCCGTCGGCTGCCCGCCACAGTTTGACGGTCCGGTCGCGCCCGCCGGTGACCAGCAGCCCGCCGTCACGAGTGAAGGCCACTCCGGTGGTCCCGTTGTAGTGCGCCTCGGTGATGCGGATCTGCGTTCCGTCCGCCACCCGGAAGATCGCCAGGTTCCGATTCACGCCCGCCGTTCCCGCCGCCAGGGTCTGCCCGTCCGGCGAAAAGGCGATGGAGTTCGCGATCCCGTAATGCACGCGGATCGTTCTCACCAGAGAACCGTCCGCGACCCGCCATAATTTGATGGTCGTGTCGTCGCTGGCCGAAGCCAGGATCTGTCCGTCCGGAGTGAATGCCACCGAGTTGACCTTGCCGGTATGGCCCTTCGTCGCCCACCTGGTATTGGGCAGAGCCGCCCGCGATCCGGTGATCCCCCAATGATGAGCCGCCGCTACCGACGCCAGTAGCATGAGTAGCATAATGCCGCGTCTGCTCCAGGCACGAGCCATCGAGCCTCTTACCACATACCTCATTTTGTCTGCCTCCTAAGCTTATGGATCAACCGTGAAACGGAATGATCGGGTTGGTAGGGAGCC
>DATEFT010000961.1:0-2143 GCA_035280505.1 Blastocatellia bacterium
CCGCCGATCGTCGGGGGCGTGATCTGGCTCTGTCCGCACGCGGGGTTCGACGCCAGGAGCTGGGGCGTGCTCTGTATCTTCGGCGCGATGATCAGCGGGATGATCGCCCGCCCGTTGCCGGCGGGCGCGATCATCATCGCCGGCATCTCCCTGGCCAACGTGCTCGGCCTGGTCACCACGCAAGAGGCGCTCTCCGGCTTCGCCAGCGCGACGGTCTGGTTGATCGTGGCGGCGTTCATCTTTGCGACCGGTTTCCGCACCACGAGGCTGGGCGAGCGGATCGCGTATCACGTGATCGCGGCTTTCGGCCGCAGTTCGTTGCGGCTAGGTTATTCGCTGGTGATTGCGGATCTGATTCTCGCGCCGATGACGGCCTCCAACACGGCCCGGGCGGGAGGCGTCATCTTTCCCGTGGCCCAGGCGATGGCCCACGCCTTCGACTCCCGGCCCGGAGTCACGGCGAACCGGCTGGGCGCGTTTCTGTTCCAGGCGCTCTATCAGGGTAATGTGGTGACTTCGGCGATGTTCATGACGGGCATGGCCGCGAATCCGCTGGTGATCGAGTTCACCCGGCAGACGGCCAATCTGAGGTTGACGTGGGCGCAATGGGCGTTGGCGGCCGCGGTGCCGGGTCTGTTGAGCCTGTTGATCGCGCCGCTGGTCGTGCACCGGATGTGCCCGCCGGAGGTCAGCGACACGAGCGAGGCGCGCGCGCTGGCGCGGCACAATTTGAAGCTGCTGGGCCCGCTCAGCCGCCCCGAAAAGCTGATGATCGCGATCTTCGTCCCGGTCCTGTTGTTGTGGACGACGGAGAGCCTGCACGGGTTGTCGGCGACGACGGTGGCCTACATCGGCGTCACCGCGCTGTTGCTGACCCGGGTTCTGACCTGGGGCGACGTGCTGGAGGAGCGGGGCGCCTGGGATGCGCTGGTCTGGTTCGGCGGCGTCGTCATGTTCGCCGACAAACTGAACAAGGTCGGATTGCTGAAGGCCTTCTCCAATGCGACGGTCGGACTGGTCGCCGGCTGGCGCTGGCCGCTGGCGCTGGCGGTCCTGTTGGTCATCTATCTCTACACGCACTATTTCTTCGCCAGCGCCGCCGCGCACGTGACGGCGCTCTTTCCGGCGTTTCTCGGTCTCGCCATCGTGCTGGGCGCGCCGCCGCTCCTGGCGGCCTTGAGCCTGGGCTTCTTCTCCAGTCTCAATGCCACGCTCACGCATTACGGGACGGGCTCCGCGGTGGTGCTCTACGGGGCGGGCTACGTCAGCCAGGCCCGGTGGTGGCGGATCGGATTGATAATCTCGCTGATCCATCTGGCGATCTGGCTGGGTGGAGGCTTTGCCTGGTGGAAAGTCATCGGTCTATGGTGAACGACATGAAAACTTATCGGATTGCCGTGATTGCCGGCGACGGCATCGGTCGGGAAGTGATCCCGGCGGGCCTCCAGGTGCTCGAAGCTGCGGGCGCCCGGTTCGGGTTTCGATTCGAGTGGACGCCTTTTCCATGGGGATCGGACTATTACTTCGAGCACGGCGTCATGATGCCGGAAGATGCGCTCGATCGGCTGCGGCCGCTGGACGCGATCTACCTGGGCGCCGTCGGTGATCCGCGCCTGCAGGACAACGTGACTCTCAACGGCCTGCTGCTGCCGATCCGGCGGACCTTCGATCAGTATGCCTGTGTGCGGCCGGCGGTGCTCTACGAAGGGGTGCGCTCGCCGCTGGCCGGGAAGCAGGCCGGCGAGATCGACTTCGTGGTCGTGCGCGAAAATACCGAGGGCGAGTACTCGCAGATCGGCGGGAATCTCTACGCCGGCCGTCCGGAGGAGGTCGCGATTCAGACGGCCGTCTTCACGAGACATGGGACCGAGCGCGTGATCCGCTTTGCCTTCGAGCTGGCCCGCCAGCGGAACCGGAAGCGGCTCCTGACCTCGGTGACCAAATCGAACGCCCAGGGCTTCAGCATGGCCTTCTGGGATCGCGTCTTCGCCGAAGTCAGCCGGGACTACCCGGAGATTCGAACCGAATCGTTGCTGGTCGACGCCGCCTGCATGGATCTGGTGCGGCGGCCCGAGAGCTTCGATGTCATGGTCGGCTCGAACCTCTTCGGCGACATTCTGACCGATCTCAGCGCGATCATTAC
>DATEFT010000962.1:0-2370 GCA_035280505.1 Blastocatellia bacterium
CGGCAGAGATCCAATGAGACACCAATAATCGAGAGCCGGGAATCACCGGTCATCGATCATTGACGATGGGCAACTGATCTATGCTTAGTAATAGCTTCACACTTCGCGCTTTCGCCTGGCTGCTGCTGGCACCGTTAACCCAGATCGTCTCCTTCGATCAACCCCGCGCCCAAACCCAGGGCGAGTCGAAGCTGACGCAACCGCTCCCGGTCGCCCGACCCGAACGGCAGCAACAGATCACGATCTCCAATCCGAGCGAACCGGTTCAGTCCGACGATCCGCAACCGCCCCGTAACATCGGCGCTTTCTTCGACAAGCTCCGGGCGGGCAAAGCGGTCACGGTGGCCTACCTCGGCGGTTCGGTCATCTCCGGCCTGGGCGCGAGCAATGCCGAAAAGACCTCTTATCGCGCGCTCGTCACCAACTGGATTCGCAAAAAATATCCGAAGGCGGAGATTCAGGAGATCAACGCGGCCGTCGGCGGCACCGGATCGCTCTATGGGGCGCTGCGCGCCCGGCGCGATGTGATCGCTTATAAACCGGATCTGGTCTTTATCGATTTAGCGACCAACGACGCCGGCGAAGACGAAGGATCTGTGAAGAAGGCGGTCGAGGGCCTGCTGCGACAACTGCTGGTCGTGCCGCAGCCCCCCGAAGTGGTCATGCTCCACGCCACCACCGCCCGCAAAGATGTCCATACCGATTGGTACGAAGCGGTCTCCAGTTACTATCAGATCCCGTCGATCAACCTCCAGACCCAGACCTGGGCGATCCTGGAGGGCGGAACCGTCAAATCGTCGGACTTCTGGAAGGACGGCCTTCATCCGTCGGACTCGGGCCATAAAATCTATGCCGACCTGATCACCAATTTTCTGGCGGAGCAGGAGAAGCTGAAGGCGACGCCGATCATGCGCAACCTGCCGACTCCGTTGATCAGCGACGAGATGAACTACGGCGAATTCAAAGCCGTGGCCGAGATCAAACACAATCCGAATTGGAAGACGGAACTGAGCAACAATCGCAACCTGCCGACCGCGTTGCTGGTCAGCGACAAGGCCGGATCGCAGATCGAATACTATTTTGAAGGCACCGTTATCGGGCTCTCGCTGCGGATGGGCCCCGATTGCGGAATCTTCGAGGTGCTGGTCGACGGACGCCCCGCCCCGGCCCCGCTCGCCAAAGTCGACGGCTACGATCACACCCATCACATCGGCACCCGAATCATCGCCGGCGGACTCGGCCCGGGCGAACACAAATTGACCATCCGGGTCACCAGCGAGCGAAACTCCAAGAGCACCGGAAACTATGTCCGGCTCGGCTACTTGCTGGTCGGCGGGACCAGACCGGAAAGGCTCTAAAAAAGTCCGGGGGAGTCGGGAATCGTCTTCCGACTTCTCCCGACGTCGCTAGACTTCTCTAGTCTGCTCTAGACTCTTGATCGTCTCCATCTTCACTCGCGTGATGCGGCGCCGCGCCACTCGTTCGACGATATAGCGGGTGCCGTTATAGTCCACGACGTCACCCTGATTGAGCAGGCGTCCGGCGCGAGCCATCAGAAATCCCGCCACCGTCGTATAGTCATCCGATTCCGGCAAATTGAGGTTGAACTCGCGGTTGGCCTCGCGGACCGAAAGGCTGGCGTCGATCATGAAGACGCCATCGCCGCTGGGTCTGAGTTTGGCCGACGAGACCTCGTCATGTTCGTCCTGAATCTCCCCGACGATCTCTTCCAACAGGTCTTCGAGAGAGAGGATCCCCTGAACCCCGCTATATTCATCGACGACGATCGCCAGATGCACATTGCTCCGCTGTAAGATCGGCAACACATCGCCCAGGCGCGCCGTGTCCGGGATGAAGACGGGGCGGCGCATAATCTTCTTGAGACTGAACTCTTGCGCCCGCAGCAGGTAGGGCGTCACATCCTTGCTGTGGATCACGCCGACGATATTGTCGAAGCTCTCCCGATAGACCGGCAGCCGCGAATACCCGGAGACATGAAACTTATGCGCCACCTCGGCAAAACCGGCGCTCTCTTCGATCGCCATGATCTCGGTCCGCGGAATCATAATTTTCCGCGCCGTCATCTCGGAAAACTCGAAGACGTTGGTGATCAGCTCTTTCTCGTCCTTCTGCAGGTGGCCGGACTGGTGGCTCAAATTGATAAGATAGCGGATCTCCTCTTCCGTATAGGCCGTGTGATGACCGGGCCGGAATTCGACCCCGCAGAACCTGAGCAGCCGGATTCCCGAGACATTAATAAACCAGATGAACGGCTTGAAGGTCCGGTAGAACAGCTCCATCCAGGGCGCCGTGGCGATCGAGAAGGCCTCGGCCTTCTCGATCGCGAAGGCCTTGGGCGTATACTCCCCG
>DATEFT010000963.1:0-6712 GCA_035280505.1 Blastocatellia bacterium
TGGCTCCCGGCGGGCAGCGGGTCCAGGGGTACCAAGCGGTGAACGGCGTGATCGACCCGGACTCTCCATTGACTTCGATCCAGGTGCCGAGCGGCCAATTCGCCGAGCCGGTCGAGACCACTCAGGCGACCGTTCGAACCAATCTCAGCGCGAGCATGGCCGTGGGTGACGTCTTCCATACTCCAGTCCAGGTCTATGACTCGAAGGGCGTGGCCCATACGCTCGATCTGGCTTACACCAAACAGAACAATACCGATTATCTCGTCACCGCCACACTCGACGGAGTCGGCGTACAATTGGACAGCGGCGCCGGCGCGGCGGACAACGCAACGCTGACCTTCGACGCGAACGGGCGACTGGTCATCCCGGCGCCGCCGGCGGCCCCTCCGACCCTCGCGGTGCTTCCGGAGAATGTGATCGCCCCCGGCGTCTCGACGCTCAACGGCGCGTCGTTGGACAATATCAACATCAACCTGCTCAGAACCAATCCGGATGGAACGACGGAAGGCAACATCACGAACTTCGACGCGGCCTCGTCGGTCACCTCCACCCTTCAGAACGGCTTCGCCTCCGGAACGCTCTCCGGCGTCTCGTTCAGCCCGGATTCGAGCGGCACGCTCCTGGCGGTCTTCAACAACGGCCAGACGCGGGCGCTCGGGCAGGTCTCCATCGCCACCTTCAATTCGCAGGAGGGGCTGCGCCGCCTGGGCGACAACCTCTTCGGCGAGACCATCAGTTCCGGCCCGCCCTCGGTCGGCATCGCCGGCACCGGCGGGCGCGGCGGGATCATCGGCGGGGTGCTCGAGAACAGCAACGTCGATATCTCGACCGAGTTCACGGAATTGATCATCGCTCAGCGCGGATTCCAGGCCAACTCGCGCGTGATCAACACGATCAACCAGACTCTCCAGGAACTGCTCCAGATCATCTAGGCCGGTAGGCCGGAGCACGCCGATTGGACGCAACCGGCGAAGCGCGCGAAAGTTTTCGGCCGATCGCGCGTTTCGCCTTCTCCACCCCCTCGTTTTTCATCAAGCGGCCCTCTCAAGTCGCCCCTTCGCGGTGACGATAGATTAAGGACAAGGCGCAAACAGCAGCGCCTTCGTTCCCATAAGCACCGGCCGGATTCGGCCGGCTGCCGTCAAACTGAGATTCAGCTATGTTTATTATTATTGGTATCGCCGTCGTCTTGGGGTGCGTGATCGGAGGATTTTTGATGATCAACGGCCCCCTCCACGTGCTCATTCAGCCCTCGGAATTCGTGGTCATCGGCGGAGCCGCCATCGGGTCGATGATCGCGGCCAACCCGATCAAATCATTGATGCTGGTCACCAAGAAACTGCCGATCGCGCTCAAGGGCTCGCCGTACAACAAGGCCACCTTCACCGAACTGCTCAAGATGCAGTACGAAGTCTATGTCAACGCCAAGAAGGGCGGCCTGCTCTCGATCGAGGAGGATATCAACGGTCCGGAGAAATCCTCGATCATCTCGAAATACCCCGTCTTTATCGGCAACCATCACGCCGTCGAGTTCTTCTGCGACGCCATGAAGATGATGATCAACGGCACGGCGCAGCCCGAAGAGCTGGAGATGATGATGGACTCCGAACTCGAGACGCACCACGCGGAGAACGCGATCGTGCCGGGTCTCCTGTCGCGCGTTTCGGATTCGCTGCCGGGCCTCGGGATCGTGGCCGCCGTGCTCGGCATCGTGGTCACCATGCAGCATCTCGACGGACCGCCCGAAGAGCTGGGGCACCACGTGGGTTCGGCCCTGGTGGGCACCTTCCTCGGACTGCTGCTCTCTTACGGGATGCTCGCGCCGATCGCGGCCTGCATGGAGAACCTCTCGCACGATGAGGCCAAATATTACGCCTGCATCAAGGCCGGGGTCGTCGCCTATGCCAACGGCGCCGCGCCCATCTCGGCCGTCGAGTTCGCGCGCAAGACGATCTTCAGTTTCGATCGGCCGTCCAGCGCGGAGCTGGAGCCGCAGCTCAAGGAGATCAAGCCGCGATGAAAGCCGCTACAGCGGGCGAGCCGGAGAAGAAGCCTCGCCGCCGCATCAAGAAGGTCGCCGGTCATGGCGGGCATCACGGAGGCGCCTGGAAGGTGGCCTATGCCGATTTCGTGACGGCCATGATGGCGCTCTTTCTGGTGCTGTGGCTGGTCTCGCAGGCCGACACCAAGCTCAAACAGTCGCTCGCCAACTATTTCCGCTCGCCCGGCATCTTCACCGCCTCGCAGGGCGGAATCATGATGGGCGGAGGCAAGGTCCACCAGGGCGCCATCGAGGCCGGCGAAGAGAGTTCCACCGGCAAGGACCCCGGACTCATCAGCGCCGCCGCGATGCTGCACAAGGAGATCGAGAAAGATCAGAAGTTGTCGGCCTTCAAAGACCAGGTCAAAATCGAGATGACGGAAGAAGGACTGCGCATCCAGATCCTCGATAAGGCCGAGCGCGTCTCGTTCGACTCCGGAAGCGCGCAGTTGACGGGGGCGGCCCGCGAGATTCTGAGCGAAGTCGCGCAGGCGGTCTGCAATCTGCCCAACCCGATCTTCATCAGCGGTCACACCGACCGCCGCTTGTTCCCTCCCGGATCTACCTATACCAACTGGGAGCTCTCGGCCGACCGCGCCAATGCCGCGCGACGCGCGCTCGAAGCGAGTTGCGTCAAACCGGAGCAGGTGAAACGGGTGATCGGACACGCCGACACCGAGCCGCTGATCCCCTCGGATCCATATGCGACGGCCAACCGGCGGATCAGCATCACCGTCAGCCGCCACACCGAAGTGCCGAATCAGCCGAAGTCCAAGACCAAGACCGATCAGTCGCTGACCCCCGCCGCCCCCACCAAAACCGAATCGATCCCGGCGAAGAGCTCCGAGCCGCCGCTGAAGACCCCGGCCTTGCCGGGCGCCAGTTCCGAGGAGAAGCTCCGAAAGGCCAAACTGGCGAACGAAGGCTCAGTCACCATCGGAGAGGCCGATAAGGTGCCGGAGGGAGTCAAACGAACTAAAGAGTCAAAATCGAACGAACACTAAAAGAAGTCTGGAGAAGTCTGGAGAAGTCTGGACTGCTCCAGACTTCTTTAGAGTGTCGGAATTCCGATGGCCGATTATCGGGCCCCCGGCGTCCAGGCCCGGTCCGGCCGATCGAGCTTCAATAAACTCATTGATTTCATCATCGAGACGGCGCGGCACGGTGTTTGCGCTGGCTGAGAGTTGGCAAGAATATTGTTGGAGGAGTCATATGTCGAATGCATCGACGGAACATGCCGAGTCCGGGGGGAAGAAGGGCTCGAAGATGATGATTATCATCATTGCGGCCGTGCTGTTGCTGGGAGGCGGCGGGGCCGCCGGTTACTTCTTCGTCTGGAAAGGCAAAGCGTCCGCCGAAGAGGAGAAGGGGAAGGAGAAAGAGAAGGAGAAAGGGAAGAAGAAGCACGGAGAGGACGACGAAGAGGAGAAGGATTCCCACGAGGAAGAGGGTGAAGACGGCGAGCACGCCAAGGAGGGCGAGCATGAGGGAGCAGGCGAGGGGGAGCATGAAGAGGGCGAGAAGAAGAGCAAGCCCAAACCCAAATTCGCCAAAATCTCACTGCCCGATGACAGCGAAGTCAAGCAGGTGATCGAGCTTCAGCCCTACATCGTCAACCTGGCCGATAAGGACGCGGCCCGATACCTGCGCCTGACCGTCAGCGTGGGCGTCGGCGAGGGCGGCGAAGAGAAACCGAGCCCGGTCTTCATCACCCGCGTTCGCAATGCCATGCTGGCCGTGCTCACGACCAAGAGTTCGGATGAGGTTCTGACCTCAGAGGGCAAGGCCCAATTGCGAAAAGAGTTGTTGAAAGCCGCGCGCCAGGCCTCCAAAGAGCCGGAGGTGCAGGCCATCTATATCACCGAGTTTATCGTGCAACTGTGAGCTGGTTGAGCCATGGATCTAGCAGAAATGGAAGCGCTGCGTCAGACCAATGAAGCCGACATTCTGACCTGGAATGATTTTCTGGATCTGACCGTCCAACTCGCCGTCGAACTGGGCCGGACCAAGCTGACGGCGCGGGAGATTCTGGCGTTGGAGGCGAACAGCATCATTCAGCTCCAGCGCTCGACCGGCGAGGGGGTCGACCTGCTGGCCGGCGGCAGCCGGATCGCCCGCGGTGAAATCATCATGATCGAAGACCGGACCGGCGTCCGCATCAACGAGGTGATCATGCAGGAGAATCGATGAACCAACGTCGCCGCCGGATAAGCTGTCTGCTGTTACTGGCGCTGGTATCGCTGGCCGGATTCGCGCGCGTGGCCGCACAACCCGAGCCCGCCGCGCCCCCTGCCCCTCCCGCCGCGGCACCGACTCCAGCCGACGATCCGGAGCGAATCCCTTTTATGGCCCGGCCCAAAACCGAGATCGGAGTTGAAGCGCCCAGCGCCGCCGGGCTGCTGGCGCGGACCCTGGGCGCCTTGCTGCTGATCGTCGGCCTGATCGTGGCGGCGGCCTGGATCCTGCGGCGGTTCGGAGGCGCGAAATTCGGCCGCCCCCCGGAGGGAGTGCCGGAATTGGCCGTGCTCGCGACGGTTCCGCTCGGCGATCGACGCTCGCTGGCCGCGGTGCGTTTCGGAGACCGCCTGCTGCTGATCGGCATGACCGCCCAGGCCATCACCCTGCTGGCCAGCACTGAACGTCGCGCCGCCCGGACGGCGCCGCCCTCGCGTTCGGTGGCGGACCTGTTGATGGAAGCGCAGAAGGGCCAGGCCCCCAGCTTTGAGGAGAGCCTGGCGGAGGCGGTCCGGCGCCACGGGGGTGCCGCCAGATGATGCTGTTGATCGCGCTGATCACCGTCGTGGCGCCGCAGGAACCGGTGGTACGCCTGGATCTGGCGGACGGCGCCAGCGCCACGCTGCCGGTCCAGATCATCGTCCTGCTGACCATGCTCAGCTTCATCCCGACGATTCTGGTCTCGACCACCTGTTTTACGCGGCTGATCGTGATCTTCCACTTCGTGCGGGTGGCGCTCGGGACTCAAGAGACTCCCAGCAATCAGGTGCTGCTCGGCCTGGCCCTCTTTCTGACCCTGTTCGTCATGGCGCCGGTCGGCACGCGCATTCACCGCGAGGCGATTCAGCCCCTGATCGCCAAGCAACTCTCGCAAACGGAGGCCCTGGAGCGGGGACTGGAGCCGCTCCGAGCCTACATGTTCAAACACACCCGGGAACGGGATCTGGCGCTCTTTCTCAAACTCTCGAAGAGTCCGCGCCCGACCACCCCGGACCAGGTGCCGACGATCACGCTGATCCCGGCCTACATGATCTCCGAGCTGAAGACGGCCTTTCAGATCAGCTTCGTGCTCTTCATCCCCTTCCTGGTCATCGATATGGCGGTCTCGTCGGTGCTGCTCTCGATGGGCATGATGCAATTGCCGCCGGTCCTCATCTCGACGCCGCTCAAATTACTGCTCTTCGTGATGGTCGACGGCTGGTACCTGATCATCGGTTCGCTGGTCAACAGCGTCATCTAGGGTTTGGGATTTGAATCAGTACCGCTCGCGGGACCGATTCAAATCTCAAATCTCAAATCTGCCTATGTCTGATGCTTTGATTATGACGTTGATCCAGCGCGGGCTGGAGACCCTGATGTGGGTGACGGGGCCGATGCTCGCCGCCGCCATCGTGGTGGGGGTCATTATGAGCCTGATCCAGACCTTGACCTCGATCCAGGATCAGACATTCGCGTTCGCCCCGCGGGTCGCGGCCATCTTCATCGTCTTTCTCTTCACCTTCCCCTGGGCGCTGCGGGTGCTGGTCAGTTTCACGACCTCGCTGTTTACGGATTTCACGTTGTATATCAATTGAGCTTGAGATGGAGCCCCTCGTCATTCCTTTGCGGCCGGTCCTGATCTTCGCGGTGGTGCTGGCGCGCGTGGGCGGGCTGGTGACCTTTGCGCCGTTCTGGAACAACCAGGCGGTGTCGCCGCGCGTGCGCATCGCCCTGGCGATGGTCCTGGCGCTGGTCCTGACCCCGACCGTCATGCCCTCGATGGCGACTCCCCCGGGCGATTTCGTCGGGCTGACCGTGATGATGATCGGAGAGATGGCGATCGGCTGCGTCCTCGGCTTCGTCGCGCGGATCGTAATCAGCGCCCTGGAGGTCGCGGCCGAGAGCCTGACCCTGCAGATGGGCTTCTCCCTCGCGAGCACCATCGACCCGACGACGCGCGCGCAAACGACCGTCATCGGAACGACCGCCCAGATGTTCGGCCTCATGATCCTGATGGCCGCCGACGGACATCATTGGATGCTGGCCGCCACGGCCCGCAGCTTTCAATCGATCGCGCCCGGAGATTTCATCTGCACGCCCGACCTGGCGCGGCTCCTGCTCCGGCTCTCGGCGGAGGCCATGGCCGTCGGGGTCGCGCTGGCCGCCCCCGCCATCATCGTCTTGCTGGCCGTCGAATTCACCCTGGCGGTCGCCGGGCGGGCGGCGCCGCAGCTTCAAATCATGGTGCTGGGATTCCCCATCAAAATTCTGGTCGGCCTCTGGTTGATCGGGGCGGCGCTCTTCTTTATGCCGGGCGCCGTGCGCAACGCCTTCGCCGCCATCAGGGCCGGTTTGAATCGCGCCATCTCGGCGATGTGAACCATGGCTGACGATCGCACAGAACAAGCTACACCCAAGCGCCGCGAAGATGCGAAGCGCAAAGGGCAGATTGCGCGG
>DATEFT010000964.1:0-4310 GCA_035280505.1 Blastocatellia bacterium
AAACTCCCGCACGGTCCCGCCACTGTGAAAGCCTGATTCTTCTTTTCCTTTCCTACTTAATGCCACTGCGCGAGAGCGTGGGAAGGCTTCCAGGGAAAAGAGACGCCGGATGTTATAGGCGTCGAGGCTTAAGTCAGGAGACCTGCCTGAAACTCGGTCGTGCATGTGAACTCTTCGTGGATTGAGAGTGCGGCGTTGGTGTCGATCTTGGTGTTCCCGCCGGTTCGAATCACATTTCACTCTCCGGATTCCAGTTCATTCGCATCCGACCTTTAAACATCATAGCGGCAGCGCTCGTGGCTTGCTCATGGCTTCAATGACAAAGTCGTCTTCAAGAAGAACTGCCGCTACCATTCACGCCGGAGCCGCTCCGGTTCATCAATAACTACCGAGTGCTGAAAGGAACGGGAAGCGCGGTGTAAATCCGCCACTGCCCACGCAACTGTAACGACGACCGACTCCGCAGTAAGCCACTGTTCGTTCGGAATGGGAAGGCGCGGGGACGGGATGTCGATGATCGCTCCTCGATCGGTCATCGACGGAAATCGTAAGTCAGGAGACCGGCTTTGAGCACTGACCTCACCGACTTTCGATGGGAAAAAAGGAGGTTCTTAACGATGCGTAGATTTCTGGCCACCGTTGTTTTCGCGGCGTCCCTCATGACCTGGCTTGACTCCGGGGCGCGGCCGTCTGCCGCACAAACGGCCGGCAGTCTGAGCGGACGGATTACAGACTCGCAGGGCTCGGCCATTCCGGGCGCCAGGCTGATCATCACTTCCCGGGCGGGCTTACCGGCCATTTCGTTGACGGCTATCAGCGAACCGGATGGTTCTTACCGTCTCGGTCCGTTGCCCGCAGGTAATTATCGACTGACGATCGAGAAGACGGGGTTTCAACTTCTCACCCGCGAATTAGGTCTCCGGCCTCCGTCAGAGGGCGAAACGATCGACTTCAAATTGACGGTCAGCGAAGTCAGCGAAACGATCAATATCGTGGCCGATGCGGGAGTGCTGACGGCCGCCAAGCTCGACGTGCCGTTGCGTGAGCTGCCGATCTCGCTCGGTCGGATTGATCATCAGACCCTGGAGGCGCAGGGACAGAACGACCTGGTCTCCGCGTTGCGCAATATCAGCAGCGTCAACTCCTATACCGGTTATGGGGTCTATGAGTATTACCGAGTTCGCGGTTTCGCCGATGCCGTCCAACTGCTCGACGGCGTGCGCAACGAAGGAAACCGCATGAACACTCAGCTCAACAGCATCGAATCCGTTGAAGTGCTCAAAGGGCCGGCTTCGGTCCTCTATGGCGGCGGCGCCATCGGCGGCGCCATCAACCTGGTGCGCAAGAAACCGCAGTCCGATCCGGCTTACGATTTCACCCTGGCCGGCGGCAGTTTCAGTACCAAACGCCTGGCCGGGGGCGCGACCGGCCAGCTCTTCAGCGAGCGCCTGCTCGGTCGAATCGACGGTGGATTTGAGGATGCCGACGGCTGGCGCGACAACCGCGCACGGCGGTTCAATCTCACCCCCTCGGTGCTGTGGCTGATCACGCCGCGCGATCAGATCAATTTTCACCTGACGATTAACCGCGATCGATTTGCGACCGATGCCGGGATCCCGGTGGTTAATGGTCAGGTGCCCGAGATTCCGCTCGGTCGCCGTTTCAATACGCCGCAGGACTTCGCGCTCTCCGAAGACTACAACGGGCGCATCTACTACACGCATCTCTTCTCCGACCGGCTCCAATTCCGCGACACGCTCTCGTACCGGTATTTCGAGGACGAGTATTTCAGCGCCGAGACGCTCAGCGTCACGCCGCCGAACCTCAATCTGGTCAATCGCCAGTTTCTCTATTTCAAACATCATCGCCGTCCGGTCTTCAATCAGGCGGAGGCCAGTTGGCGCTTCAAGACCGGCTTTCAGCATCAGCTCATCGGAGGCTGGGAATATCAGCGGTTCTTCAATTTTTCCGATCGCAGCGCGGCGGCTTCCACGGCCACCAGACCCATCGACCTCTTCAAGCCGGTGGAGACGCACGTCGATCGAGACTTTCCGCTCTCCCGCATCGACTACTTCGCCAATACCTTCAATGCCATCTACCTCCAGGACCAGTTGAATCTGACCCGACGATTGAAGGCGATGCTCGGCGTCCGGTTCGACATCTACCGCCGCTGGAGCCGCAACGATCCGGTCACGAATGGACGGCAGCTCTCCGGCGAGCGAATCGAGCGCGCCAGGGAAGCGCCGACCTACCGGGCCGGGGCGGTCTATCAGGCGAAAGAGTGGTGGACGCTCTATGGCTCATTCGCGACCTCGTTCACTCCGGTCAATGTCGTCCCCTTCAATCAGATCACCTTGCAGCCGGAGGAGGGCCGGCAATTCGAACTCGGACAACGGTTCGACCTCCTGGAGCGGCGGCTGAACCTGACGGTGGCCGGGTATGAGATTGAACGGCGAAACCTGGCGGTCCAGGTAAGGAGCGTCCCGATCATCGACCCTCAGACCGGGCAGTCATTGGGCACCGGCCAGATCTACGATCAGGCGGCGAAACAGCGCTCGCGCGGAGTGGAGTTCGATCTGACCGGACAGCCGCTGAAACGCGTGCCAAACCTGCAGGTCATGGTCAACTACGGTTATACCGACACCAAATTCCTGGATTATGTTTCGCCGAGCAACAACTTCATCTACACAGGCAAAGAGCCGAACTTCGTCCCGCGCCACGTCGGCAACCTGTGGGCGACCTATCGATGGAAGAACGGTTTCGGTGGAGGTCTCGGCGGCCGGTACCTGAGCCGCGTCTTCACCAGCAACGAAAACGACATCCGATTGGGCGGGTATGCCACCTGGGATGCGACGGCCTTCTACCGGCGCGAGCGCTGGGAGTTCAACGTCAATTTCTACAACGCGCTCAATAAGGAGCGGTACTTCGTCGGCGGCATCTACCGCACACAGTTGTATCCCGGCAGACCCTTCAACTGGCTGATGACCCTGCGCTTCAGATCGAAATAGAGGAACCATGCAGAGACTGAAGAGATCTCTGATCTACACGCATCGCTATCTCGGGCTGGCTTTCTGCCTGATCTTCGCGCTCTGGTTCGCCTCGGGCATCGTCATGATGTACCAGCGGATGCCGCGCTTGTCCGCGGAAGAGCGATTGACCCGCTTGCCGGCGCTCGACTTCTCCCGTGCCACGCTGACGCCCGCACAGGCTTATCAGCGGACCGGATGGAACGAGGCGCCGGAGAAGATCCGGCTGGGTATGTTCGATGGACGCCCGGTCTATCGATTTCTCTCGAATCATGGCTGGGCGACGATCTTCGCCGATGACGGCGAACAGCTCGATTCAGTGACGCCGGCGCAAGGCATCGAGATCGCCATGGCCTTCGCGTCGGGAGTTCGCGGCGCGAAATACGTGGAGACGATCGAAGTCGCCGATCAATGGACGCTCAGCGGCGCGCTCCGACGCTTCAAACCGTTGCACAAGATCGCGCTCAATGATGAGGCCGGCACGCATCTCTATGTCTCGCAGGTGACCGGCGAAGTCGTCATGAAGACCATCCGGACGGGCCGGTTCTGGGGCTGGGCCGGGGCGGTGATCCATTGGATCTACTTCACCCCGCTGCGGCAGCGTCCGGATCTCTGGCATGATGTGATCGTCTACGGCTCGGGAGCCGGCTGCGTCATGTGTTTGAGCGGCCTGATCACCGGGCTGTGGCGGTACCGGTTCAGAAGACAGTACCGCATCAGGGGCGAGCCGCGCGGCACGCCCTACGCCGGGATCATGCGGTGGCATCATTATCTGGGCCTGTTCTTCGGCCTGATTACTTTCACCTGGATTCTGAGCGGACTCTTCTCGATGAATCCGGGCCGGTGGTCGCCCGGCAGCAGTCCGTCCGAGGCCCAGATCAAGGCCGTGGCGGGCGGAGCGCTCGATCCCGGGCGATTCAGGTTGAGCCCGGCCGAGGCGCTGCGCGAGATTCAGACCGAGTTCCAGCCAAGGGAGATCGAGCTCGGACAATTTCGCGGAAGGCCGTTTTATCTGGCATTCCAACCGCCGAGCCCGACGACCGTTGCCGAACCGGAGGCGACCTTGCCGCCTCTGTTGATCATGGCTGACGAGACGAAAGCCAGGCTTCGCGAATTCACCCGCGATGAGGTAATGAGCGCGGCGCGGGAGGCGATGCCTAAGGCCGGGATGACGGAAGCGACCTGGCTCGATCGGTATGATGCCTATTATTACCATCGGGCACGTGGCCGCCGGCTTCCGGTGCTGCGAGTGAAGTATGATGATCCTCAACAGACCTGGCTCTA
>DATEFT010000965.1:0-7126 GCA_035280505.1 Blastocatellia bacterium
CGCCTCCCGATCGATAGACGAACTCAGACGCCGGCCTGGAGACGACGACTTCTCGGTCAGCATCTCGCCGATCGAACTCGCCCATCTCGCCGACCAGCGCCAGGTCCGGTTCCCGACCGTCAATCAGGCGGCGGAAGCCTATTTTGCCTTGATCGTCGAACGGCGGCGTTTTCAGGCCCTGAAACAGCGGCTCCAGACCCATCTCTCGTCGAGGCTCAAAAAGCAACGCGCGCTGCTGGCCAATCTGCAGCGGGAGCGGGAAGGATTCGCGGACGCCGCGACGCAGCAGCGTTACGGGGAGTTGCTGCTGGCCAACCTGCACCAGGCCCTCAAAGCCGACGCGGGATTTCTGGTCACCGACTACTACGACGCGGCACAATCGACGATCGAGATTCCCTCCGCCAATAAGGCCACGCCGCAGGAGGCCGCCGAGCACTACTTCAAGCTGGCGCGCAAAGCGCGACATGGCCTCGAGAAGATCTGTGCGCGAGTGCCCGAAGTCGAACAGGAGCTGGCCCGGCTCGAAGCCCAGAGGACGCAACTCGAAGCCGTCGTGCAACCGGACGAGCTCGAACTTCGGGCTCAACAGATCAGCCCGCCCTCGACCCAACCAGCGCCGGATCGGAGATCGGATCCGGTTCCGCGCCGCGCCCGGCCGGAAAAACTGCCCGGCGTGCGGCGCTATCGCTCGACCGACGGTTATGAGATCCTGGTCGGGCGAACCGACCGCGATAACGATCATCTGACTTTTCGGATCTCCAAATCATACGATCTCTGGCTTCATGCCGCCGACTACCCGGGATCACACGTGGTGCTGCGCAACCCGCAACGCCAACCGGTCCCCCCGCAGGCGATCGCCGAGGCCGCCCAGTTGGCGGCCAAATTCAGCCAGGCCAAGGGCGGAGCCAAGGTCGCGGTCAACTATTGCGAGCGTAAGTTCGTGACGAAGATGAAGGGCTTTGCGCCGGGGCAGGTCCGGCTCTCTTCCTTCAAGACGATTCTGGTCGAACCGGCCGAAGCCGGTGAAAGGCTCTGGTGACGGAGAGCAGATAGATCGAAATGAGCAGGGCCGTCGAGATGACGGTCATCCAATTGCAAAGGCGGCGGACCGGCGTCGAGCGAAAATCCAGCGTCACCTGATGGCTCCCCACCGGCAACTCGATCACCATCTGACCGGACTCCCCGGCTTTGACCTCCGTCACCCGGCCATCGACGAGCGCGGTCCAACCCGGAAATTTCGAGGTGCGAATATGCAGTTGATCGGCCCGGACCAGTTCGACGCGGTACTGTCGGAATTCGGGTTGAATCCGATCGATCGCGATCCGGCCGCCGCCGGAGGCCAGGAGCGCCGGCCCCATCTCCGGCACCTCGAAGGGGACCCCTTTCGGCAGGGTCGCGCGGTTGAAGTGGGTCGGATCCGGGCTGAAGGCCTCGGCACGGTACATCGGCTTCGCCACATACCAGACGGTCATCGCGCCCGCGGCGATCACGACCAGAAGGGAGGCGGCGCCGGCCAGGATCGAAACCGCCCGCCGCCGGCTCAACAGTTCGCCGGCCGCCTGCCAACCGGCTCCGGCCAGCAGGGCCAGCACCAGGCTGGTGATCGAGAGCATGCGCCAGGAGAAGACCCCGATCTCGATCTTGGGAATGAATCTCCCGATCGGGTACGAGTAGGTAGTCATAAAGAAGAGCGCCAGGACTCCCGCCGCCGACCAGAACCAGACGCGGGATAACAACCGATCCGATCCCAACTGCCGCCTCAAACCGACCACCATGGACCCGATCAAGAGGATCGCCACCGCATTGAACGTCCAGATGCGATCGAGACGAATCGTAAAATCGTCATAGGTATGATCGTAGATGGTCTGGCCAAAATCGAAGACGTAGCTCGCGTGGTAGGGCCAGATCTCGCCGACCTCTTCGACCTTGATCAGATTCTGCTCGACGAAGGCCGGGAAGAGATAGGCCGCCGCCACCAGCGAGCCGACGACGATCGCGATGCCGATCATGATCAACCAGCCCCAGCGACGGGTTCGGATCGCGATCACCGCCGCACAGAGGCCGAAGATCAAAATGAACTGGTACGCCGTCGGGGGGTGCGAGAAGAGAAAGGCGCCCATGACGGCCGTCAATCCCACCAGCGTCGGGATCCGGTTTCGCGCCTCTTCCGCGAAGAGCCGCTCGCCCGCCAATAACGCCAGTGGCATCCAGATGAAACTCAACTGTTCGGCGAGAGCCCCACGTTGATACTGGTTGAGCAGGTGATACGGCGCCACGATGTAGACGGCCATGGCCACGATCGAGGCGCCGCCCGACATCGATTGGCGCGCATACCAGTAGATCGCCAGTCCCGAGGCCGCCATCAAGACCAATTGCAGCACGATCAGGACCTGTTCCCACTCCCCCAGGATCCAATAGCAGAGCGAGCTCAGGTAGTAGACGCCGGGCGGGTAGAAGATGGGATTGGGAGCGCCATAGCCGAAGTGCGTCGCATCATCCCAGCGAGGATAGATGCGCCCGGAGGTCAGCCCGCGCCAGAACGACTGCATCTGGTTGAGGTGCATGACCCCGTCGTGGGTCATCGGAGCGGTGCCGCCGCAACATTCGGCTCCCGTCGCCTCGCCGAGCACGAAGAACGGCAGGACTGCCAGCGCCGTCAGCCCCAGACATAACAGCGCCGCCGCTATCCACAGCTTCCATCCACTCTTTGATTGTGAGCTTTCGATTCGACTCATCGGCCATAAATTCCATCGGGCCTCTATTTTCCCACTATCCGGCGACAAATCACAACTTCCGTTCGGCGCTTGAGACTCCTCGATTTCGAATCTCAAAATCCAAGAACTTATAGTTTAAGAAACTATTTCGCGAGCGGAGTCTCGCGACTCGGGAATATCCCGTCCGAATCCACATCTGTTATCAATGAACGGGCCGTTGAGGCAGCGCATCGTTCGAATGGAACAAGCTGCCGGGCCCATTCGTAATGCACTCCTGGATAGGCCACCGCAGCGCCTATCCAGGAGAGGGTGAAGAGTGGCCCAGACCACTGATCAAGTATTTAAAATTTCCGCCGCTTCAAGGAGAGGGATCATGTTAAATAGGAATCTCGGATGGCCGGGCCAGATGATGCTGGCCTGCGGCCTCACCTTAGTCTCGTTGTTCTCAGCCGCGAATGTCCTGGCCGCCGATCCGCCCACGGTGCTGACCATCGGCAAATCGAGTTATACGGTCGGAGAACAGCCGGTCTTGACCGTCGCGGGCGCGGCCGCCAACAAACCGATCTGGTGGTCGAGTTGGATCTACAATGAGCAGCTCGGCCAATTCGTTTCGACCGGTGAGAGAGGCGTCTATTACGGCGACGTGACCGACGCCCGTGGAAACTTCACGACGATCGTCGCAACCTGCACGAAAGCCCATCTCGGCTTCTGGAAACGACAGGTCGAGATCGACGGCAAGATCTCGTTCGTCACCTATCTCGTCACCCCGAAAATACGGCTCGACAAATCCATCTACGCCGTCGGCGAACGGCCGGTCATTACCATTCTGGGCGCGCCGCCCAACACCAAAGTCCTGTGGTCCGGATGGGCCAACGGAGTCTTGACCGGAACGACCGACGCCGATTACGGCCACCTGACCGATGCGGAGGGCAATTTCACGATCACGGCCGCCGCCCTGACCAGAGCCGACCTCGGCTTGTGGAAGAAGCAAGCCAAAGTCGGAGCCTATCCGACGTCGGTCGAATATGCGGTAGTGCCGTAGCACCCCTCTAAGATAATCGATAGACAAACCGCGAAACACGCGGAACACGCGAAATCGCCCCCTTTTCGCGTGTTCCGCGTGTTTCGCGGTTTCAAATCCCCTTCCGCCTCCCGATAATTCCGGCACAACCCGATCCAGCCGATTCAATCTAATGACATCAAGACCCACTCCAGGATAAACTATGGCGGGTGGACCACCCGTCTCTATCACACTTCAAGGGGAAGAATAAGATGGAAGCCTTTCGAGACAGCATGCTTGAGCTCATCACGCAGACTTCGACCAATCTCCCGGCGGACGTGCGCCAGGCGATGAGCCGGGCGACCGAACAGGAACAGGGCCCGCGCGCGGCCCAGGCACTGCAAGTGATCGCGACGAACATCGAGATGGCCTGTGACAATCAGGGGCCGATCTGCCAGGACACGGGCTGGCCGACCTTTGAGATCAGAACGCCGGTCGGCACCAATCAGATCGTCCTCAAGCAGCAGGTTCGCGAAGCCGTGGCCGAGGCGACCCGGCGCGGCAAACTGCGGCCCAACTCCGTCGACTCGATTACCGGCCAGAACAGCGGCGACAATCTGGGGCCGGGCACGCCGACCATCCATTTCGAGCAATGGGAGAACGATGACGAGATCGAGGTCAAACTCCTGCTCAAAGGCGGCGGCTGCGAGAACAAGAATATCCAATATTCGCTGCCGGCCGAGTTGCCGCATCTGGGCAAAGCCGGCCGGGACCTGGACGGAGTGCGGAAATGCCTGCTCCATGCGGTCTGGCAGGCCCAGGGGCAAGGTTGCAGCGCCGGAGCGATCGGCGTCTGCATCGGCGGCGACCGCACCACCGGCTATCAACACGCGAAGGAGCAACTCTTCCGCCGGCTTGACGACACACATGCGGACCCGCAACTGGCGAGGCTCGAAGACTACCTCGTGCAGACCTCCAATACTCTGGGGATCGGCGCCATGGGATTCGGCGGCGGCGTAACCCTGATCGGCTGCAAGGTCGGCGTCCTGAACCGGCTGCCGGCCAGCTTCTTCGTCTCCGTCGCGTATGACTGCTGGGCTTTCCGCCGCCTGGGCCTGGTGCTCGACGCTCGAACCGGCACGATCAAACGCTGGCTCTATCGCAGCGAGCAGGAGCCCGGCAGAACCGGCTCAGGAGAGGGCGGTTTCGTGCGGACCGGCCGGGAGAAGGTGCTACGGGCGCCGCTGACTGAAGCACAGGTTCGGGAGCTGAAAGTCGGCGACGTCGTGCTGGTGTCGGGCGAGATCTACACGGGGCGCGATGCGGTCCACGCCCACCTCATGAAGAACGCCCCACCCGTGAATATGCAGGGATCGATCCTCTATCATTGCGGGCCGGTCGTCCTCAAGAACGGAAATTATCGGATCATGGCGGCCGGTCCCACCACCAGCATCCGTGAAGAACCCTACCAGGGAGAGATCATCAAGCGTTACGGCGTGCGCGCCGTGATCGGCAAGGGCGGCATGGGCGCCAAGACGCTGGCCGCAATGCAGGATTTCGGCGCGGTCTATCTCAATGCGATCGGCGGCGCGGCCCAATATTACGCCAGGTGCATCAACGAAGTGCTGAACGTAAACCTGCTTGAATTCGGCATCCCCGAGGCCATGTGGCACCTGCGGGTGACGGACTTCCCGGCGATCGTGACCATGGACGCCCACGGCAACTCACTGCATGCCGATGTCGAAAGGTCTTCGGCCGCCGTCTTAGAGAAACTGGCCGAGCCGGTGTTTTAACGGCTAAATTGTTTAGAGCTCGAACGGCCTCAATTGCAAGCGGTCCCCAACACTTGTGAAAGGATCTCCTTATGCTCAAACACCCGGCAATCCCCGCGATCGTACTGATCTTCCTCTGTTCAATGGCCGGCATGGTCATCGCGCAACGCCGCCTGCCCACCATCGAAGACCTCTTGACGGTCAAGAGCCTGGGCGGGTCGCAGATCTCTCCCGACGGGAAATGGGTCGCCTACACCGTCACCGAGACCGATTTCAAACAGGACTCCTATCTCACCCACGTCTGGCTGGCCCAACCGGCGACCGGCAGGACTTATCAACTCACGCGCGGAGAGAAATCCTGCAACAACGCGCAGTGGTCGCCGCGAGGCGACTGGTTGACCTTCACCAGCAACCGGGTCGGCGACAAGAGCCAGCTCTTCGCGATCCGGCCCGACGGCGGCGAAGCCGTTCAACTGACCAAGGCCGAGAACGGCGTGAACAATTACGCCTGGTCGAAGGACGGCCGGCAGATCGCCTACACGGCGCCCGACGCCGATCCGCAAGAGGTCAAGGCGCGCAAAGACCACCTGGGCGATTTCGAGGTCGTGCGCCGGGAGTACGACTATTCGCAAATCTGGACCTTCGACGTCGCCGAAGCCTTGAAAGCGCCGCTCGCCGGACTCCAGCGGACCAGGGGCCATGAGCTCAACGTCAACTCCTTCTCCTGGGCTCCGGACGGCCGGCAGATCGCTTTCAGCGCGACCGTCACCCCGGATCTGATCAATGGAGATTCGGCCGAGATCTACCTGCTGTCGCTGGCCGACAACTCGGTGAAGAAGCTGGTCTCGCAACCCGGTCCCGACAACAACCCACGCTGGTCTCCCGACGGCAAGCAGATCATCTTCACCTCGGCCATGGGAAACCCGAAATTTTTTCACGCCAATTCGCGGCTCGCGGTGGTCCCGGTCGAGGGCGGCGCTCCGCGTTCGATCACCAACCATCTCGATGAACAACCGTCTTTTGTCGAATGGACAGGTGAGGGCGTCTACTTCGCGAGTCTGCAGAAGACCGCCTCGCACCTCTTCCTGGTCGATCCGGCGACCGGTCAGTTCAGGCGGGTCACCGCTCCCGACAACCTGATGGCCGGCGGTTTCTCCTTCACCGAGGACGGCCGGCAGATCGCGTTCACGGCGGCCTCGCCGAACTCGCTCAACGAACTGTTCATCTCGCCAGTCGCCGGCTTTGCGCCGCGCCAGCTCACCTTCATGACCGACCAGGTCAAAGACCTGACCCTCGGGAGACGCGAAGTCATCTCCTGGGCCAGCCGGGACGGCGCGCAGATCGAAGGGGTCTTGATCAAACCCGCGGACTTCGATCCCTCCAAGAAATATCCCCTGCTCTGCATCATTCATGGCGGCCCCACCGGAATCGATCGCCCGTTGCTGCTCGACAATCGCTACTACCCCTCCGATCTCTGGGCCGGCCGCGGCGCCCTGATTCTGAAGGTGAACTATCGCGGAAGCGCCGGCTACGGAGAGAAGTTCCGCCAGCTCAACCTGCGCAACCTGGGGGTCGGCGATGAATGGGACGTGCTCTCCGGAGTCGATCACCTGATCAAGCAGGGCTGGGTCGATGCCAAA
>DATEFT010000966.1:0-7609 GCA_035280505.1 Blastocatellia bacterium
GTCGAGGCATCTAACCGAAATGAGGGCCGAGATTATGGCCCAGGCTCAGGGTGATCATCCCTACAATTGATATTTACCAAAGGAGAACAACTTTATGGGATTACGAATTGGCGAAGTCGTTCCTGATTTCACGGCGGAAACGACGGAAGGCACCATCAAATTTCACGAATGGATTGGCGATAATTGGGCAATTCTCTTTTCGCATCCCAAGGATTTCACGCCCGTCTGCACCACGGAACTCGGCTATCTGGCGGGACTCAAACCCGAGTTCGATCAACGCAAGGTCAAGATTCTCGGCTTGAGCGTCGATGTCGTCGACTCCCATAAAAAATGGGCCGAAGACATCAAGGAGACGCAGGGGCACGCGCTCAACTTTCCGGTCATCGCCGACCACGACCAGAAGGTCGCCAAGCTGTACGATATGATCCATCCGGAGGTCAGCGACATCTTCACCGTGCGCTCGGTCTTTGTGATCGGGCCGGACAAGAAGGTCAAGGCTTCGCTCACCTACCCGGCCAGTTCAGGGCGCAATTTCGACGAGATCCTGCGGCTGGTCGACTCCATCCAACTGACCGCCAAGTACAGCGTGGCCACGCCGGTCAACTGGAAGCATGGAGAGGACTGCATCATCGTCCCCGCGCTCTCCGATGAGGCGGCCAAAGAGAAGTTCCCAGACGGCTGGAAGACCCTCAAACCCTATCTGCGGTTGGTTTCGCAGCCCGGGAAGTAATCAATTTATTTGAGAATTGAGGCTCGAACCGCGAACCACGCGGAAGACGCGAAATCAACCGACTTTCGCATCTTCCGCGTGGTTCGCGGTTTTGAAGTCTTCAGACGGTCCTGGTCACTTTCGAGAGCGACCGGGGATGGTCGGGACTCAACCCTTTGGCCTCGGCCAGCAGAGCGGCAAAGAGCTGGGCCGGAATGATGTATGGAATCGGAGAGAGAATCTCTTTGATGCGCTGCCGGATTTTGAGTCCGCGGGCGGCGTTCTTGAGCACGGAGCTCTCACTGGAGATGACGATCGTCTCGGCGCCCATCTCGTTCAATTTGATCATCAGTTCGTTCATCCCCGCCAGCGCCGGTCCGGGCGGGGCGAAGATGAAGACCGGAAAGCCCCGGTCGATCATGGCAATGGGACCGTGCAGGAAATCCGCGCCCGAGAATCGCTCCGCCACCACATAGCAGGTCTCCATCAGCTTGATCGCGAACTCATAGGCGTTGGCGTAACTCAGGCTGCGGCCGACGACCACACAATTCTTCATAAACGAATAGCGATCGACCATGTCCTCGACCTGGGAGCGAAGTTTCAACGATTCGGCCGCCAGTTCCGGAAGTCGTTCCAGAGCCATCTGCTGACGGTTCTGGCTCAGGGCGCGGGCCAGCATGTGGAAGATCAGCAGTTGTCCGGTATAGGTCTTGGTGGCGGCCACGCTGCGTTCGCGGCCCGCATGAATCAGAAAGGTTTCGTGAGCCAGCCTGGCCATGGTCGATTCCGGCTCGTTGGTGATCGCGAGCGTCGTCGCGCCGCAGCGTTTGGAGTTCTCCAGCACGAGGTTGATGTCGACACCCTCGCCGGATTGAGAGATCCCGATCACCAGGGTATTGCTCAGATTGAGCCTGGCTTTGTAGAGCGTGTGGACCGCCGGGGCGGCCAGCGAGACCGGAATTCCCGTCGTCAACTCCAACAGGTAACGGCCGAAGAGAGCCGCGTTGTCCGAACTGCCGCGCGCGACCAACACGATCAATCCCGGACGATCTTTCCGCAATTTGGCGGCGAACTGTTCGATCTTCTTCGCCTCCCTCTTCATCGTGCGTTCGATCGCGAGCGGTTGCTGCTCGATCTCATCCAGCATTAACGACATAATTAGTCTGTAAACAAAGTTTTAGGGCCAAACCGCGAAAGACGCGAAAGATGGTTGAATTCCCGTGTTTCGCGTCTTTCGCGGTTCGATTTTCAAATCTCACCCCGGTTTTACTCCTGGAACTCTCTGACAAACCGGTCGAATTCGCCGCGCAAGAGCCCCTGGGCTCTGGTCCCGCTGATCGCCTCGATCCCGGCTCGCAGTTGGTTGAGATCGGGCGGCGTCCGATTCTCCCGACTCCGGCAATCGCCGATCAATCCCGACCAGACCCGGACTCCGGCGCGAGAGCGCTCGTCATAGAGCAGATTCATGGCGCTCAGCAGCGCCCAATCCCGATTGTAGCCCCGGCCGTCCCAGACCTGCTCGGAGAGTGTGGCCAGCAACAGTTTCGTCACCTGCAATTGGGGCGCGGCGAGCAACACCCAATCGGCCGCCTTTCCATTTGCGGCGCCGGCACTCGAGAGATCCGCGAATCTCGGGCTGAGACACAGATCCAGCAGTTGACCGCGGGCGCCCTCCCGATTGATCGGCTGAAGCTCGACCAATCTCGACGGTTCGATCGCCCGGAGTTCGGAGGCGCCGAAGGGCGTCAGGATCTTGACCCCCGGCGGAATCGCCGCCGCCAAGCCCTTCAGATAATCGGCCGCAAATTTAGAGCCCGCCTTCGATCCGGGCCAGACCGAGAGTTCGTACTCACCCGAACGCTTCAGGTACTCGTGAAGACGGCCGATCAGAACCGACTGCTCGGAGAGAGTCTTCTTCCAGCGGTCTTCTTCCTGACCGCCCGGCATCTCATCCGAAAGGCGCGGAAAGCAGAGCACAAAACGGCGGATTCCGAGCCGCGTCAAACGGTCGAGGAGGCTCTCGATCGAGGCCAGGTCCTGGCCGTTTGACGCGAGACGGATTCCATAGACCATCTGTACAAAATTCTCATCGGCGACCCGAAGCAGTTCGGCGAGTTGCCGCTCCTCGCGCTCCCGCTGTTCTGCATTCGGGGCCGCCACTGGCTCGGGAACATAGTAGTAACGGTTCATGCGCAATCGGCCCAGAAAACCAAGCATCTCCAGCCGATCGGCATGGGACCACCAGGATCCGGAGAAACTTTCGATCATCCCGCGCTGCGCGCTCGACGGCCGTTCATTGATCTGAAAATCCTGGGCGAGCTGTCCGTCGGCCCCCATCCGCTCGAGTTTCCCGATCGCGTAAAAGGCCGACTGGGGGGACGGCGCCTCGATCTCGATCCGGCGCACATTCCGCGAGCGTTTACTCGAGATCTGATAGTTTTCGGGCGCTCCGGCCGGAGGATCCTGTTTGGCCGCCACCTTGATCGTCATCTCGACCGATTCGGCATCGGTCTTGAATCCGGGCCAATAGACATCCTCCCACCGCCGTCCGACCCGGTCATCGACTTCACCGCGAATCTCCCACAACTTCTGCGAGCGCGAATTAGGCACCGGCGCATTACCGAGGTGGACGAGATGGACCGACGGCTTCACGTCGAGTTCAACCAGACGGCCCCCGGACGGCGACGTGCCGGGCGGCCAGAACAGGCGAATCATCAACCGCTGGATCAGCCGAACCTCGAACTCCGCGCGTTCGCCCTGACTCAACAGAAAGGCGTGGACGTTTCGTTTAAACTGATCGGCAAAGAGTTCTTCGGCCAGCGGTTTGAGTTGAGTGAACAGATCGGACTCGATCGCCTCCGATTTCACTCCGCGATCGATCAGAAAGCTCGGCAGGTTCGGGCGCAGTTGAGAAGGGAAGAGCCAATCGCTCAGATACCGGCTGAGCAACAGCGCTTCCTGCGCGCGATCGAAACGGCGCACTCGATCGAGATCGTCGCGCAGAAACCGGATCGAGGCGAGAAAGGCGAGAGACTGGCCGAGCGAACGGGCGACGGCATCTCCGGGGCTTTCAAGCGTCGGATCCCAGGCCGCATAGGAGACGAGCCGGTCCAGCAGTTTTCGCCGGCGCAGTTCATTGGCGACCGCATCCCTGGGCTCTTTCGTCCCCGAAAGGTCCACGAACGCGATCCGGATATTTCGATCGATAGTCTGGGCGATCGTTTCGACCAGGGCTGCCCGCTCCGAATCGCGGGTCTGTGGAGTCTGAACGAAGATCAGCAGGTCGACGTTTCGCGCGCCGTCCGCGGTCTGCTGGAGTTCGATCCCGCCCGAGTCTTTGATCTGATCGGACGTCAATCCGCTCAGCCGAGCGGAGTAACCGGTCGGAACGACTTCACTGCCGCTCTTCGACGAGTAGACCGGCAGAACCCTGGGCGCAAACCCGAAGCGGCGATTGACCATTCTGGCCAGCAACGAGATGGCGCCAGTGTTGAGATCGTCGGTGAATCGAACCCTGGCGCCGAGCCGGCGCGATTCGACCTCACTCTTGAGCTTCGCCAGCAGCGACGCGGGGCGATCCGTTGCCGGGCGGCCCTGGTTCCCCTGGCCGAAAGCCGTGCCGATCAACAAAAAGTCGAGCCCGCCCCCGGCCAGCGATTCGAGCGCCCTTTCGATCTGCGGGGCGGAAGATTCGGCCAGCGTGACGAAACCGTAAATCCGGATTCCCGGACGATGCGACCGCAGATATTTGATCACCTCCGGCGGCTCTTCACCGGATCCGGAGACCGCGTCGAGCGAAATGATCGCGCCGTCGATCTCCGTATAATCGATCGTCTTCACCCAATCGATGGTCTGCCGGGCATCTCCGAGGAGTCTGGCCGGCGGCGTGATTAAATAGTGGTCGGCGACCTCGGCGATCATGCTCGGCTGTCGCAACGAAGAGGGTCTCTCGTTTTGCGGAATCAGAAGGATTCGACCGGCGAAATGGTCGCGACTGATGGGTTTCAGCTTGGGCCGGGACTGCCCCTGAACCCAGGAGCAGAAACCGATGGCGGAGAGAGAGATCCAGAGAAGCAGCGATCCGACTGGAAAAAAGGCGGAGGAAGGACGCGGAAGGAAGAATAATGAAACAACTGGGCCTCGTTGACTCACGAATTCCATTCCTTCCGCTTTCCCGCTTCGGTCTTAGTTGCGCGGACGCACCCGGCGGCCGGGGTCGGCAGAGACTGGCGCTCTGCCGGTCTTGATCTCCTGATATTCGTCGGAGGTGGTCAGGCCGCGATGATCGGTCCCCTGGAGATGCTGGTCGATCTCCCGGCGAGTGTTGGTCGCCCGCTCTTTCGGGTCCGGATGGCTGGCCATGATCTTTCCGAGGGTATCGGGCTGGCTCTGCGAGATCTGACCGAGAATGTTGAACATCTCGACCATCCCGTTGGTGTTGTAGCCGGCGCGATTCATGTTGTAGACCCCCAGGAAATCGGCCTCCCGCTCGGCATCGCGGCTATGTTTCATCAAATAACCGCCCGCCAGCAGGTTCCCGGCCAGGCCGCCGACATTGGCGCCACCCGCGCCGCCCAAGACCGCGCCGGTGATGGTCATGATGCCCGCCAGGGTCCCATATTTTTGAGCCCGCTTGACGTTCTCCAGGCCATGCCGCCCGACGATGTGGCCGATCTCGTGCCCCATGACGCTGGCCAGTTGGCCTTCCGTCTTGGTCGCGGCGATCAGCCCGGTGTGGACGTAGACATATCCGCCGAGCGTGGCAAAAGCATTGATCGATTTGTCATCGACCACGAAAAAGCGCCATTGCAGGTTGGGCCGCTCGGAAGTGCTGGCCAATCGCTGACCGAGCGTATTGACGTAGTCATTCAGAACCCGATTCTGATTGAGCTTGAATTGCTGGGTGACCTGCTGGTGCACCTCGGCGCCCAGCTTCACCTCGTCCGCCTCCGAGAGATAGCCCTTGTTGGTCCGTTCCCGTTTGCGGAATTTGTCATAGACATTCGAATCCGCCACTACCGAGATGAAAAGCGCCCCAATAATTGCCACGGTCAAAATTCGAGGCCAGGCCGACCATTTCTTCATTGTACTTCCTCCAATTCTTCTGAGAGCAGTGAAATCGCGTGCGGTATGATGCGCGCAATCGCCGCCAGGTTTTCTCTGGCGCCACGAATGCTGCCGGGCAAATTGACGATCAAAGTTCGTCCCCTTGTCCCACAGACCGACCGCGATAGTGCGGCTAATGGCGTGATCTTCAAACTCTCCGAGCGCATCAACTCTGCCAGTCCGGGGGCTTCGCGTTCGATCACGTCTCTAGTTGCTTCCGGTGTTAAGTCACGAGGGGACAACCCGGTCCCTCCCGTCGTCACGATCAAATTGGCAGTCCCCGAGTCGGCGTAGAAGCATAATTTCGTCGCAATCTTTTCGCGGTCATCCGGCAACACCTCGGTCGCTACGATCTCCGCTTTGAGCAATCGCAATTCAGCCGCTACGGCCGGTCCGGACAGGTCTTCGCGTTCACCTCGCGCCGATGAATCACTGATAGTCAAGACCACTGCTTTAATTAACTCACTCTTAGTCGCCATAGGGGTGCCTCAAGTTTACTGCCTGATTGCTGGTGATTCAACAGGCTCCGAAGGGTAAAAAGCGAAACACGCGAACTAAGCCGACCATGCGAAATTTTCCTGTCTTCTCCGCATATTCCGCCCGGCGCGCGTGTTTCCCGCTCCCGCCTTTTGTCTTTCAGCCTACAGTCTTTCTGATAATTCGCTCATAGAGTTTTTCATACATTGGGATCACCCGCTCGGTGTTGAAATGCTCAACGGCCCAGGCCCGGCCGAGCTGGCCCATCCGGCGCTGCAGCCGGTCGTCGGAGAGAATTCGGATCGCGCGGTCGACCATGGTCTGGGTATCGCCGAGTTCGACCAGATACCCGGTCTCGCCATCCCGGATGACCTCCGGGAGGCCTCCGGCGCGGGTCGCGATGACCGGCACCTCGCAGGCCATGGCCTCGAGGGCGGCCAGGCCGAACGATTCGGTCTCGCTGGGAACCAGCAACAGATCGGCGACCGACAGATAGTCCGCGATATTGGGGACCTGGCCGGCGAAGAGCACCTCTCCGTTCAACCCGTAATCGCGCGCCAACGCCTCGGCGCCAACCCGTTCCGGACCGTCGCCGCACATGACCAGCCGGGCTCGGAGATCGGGGGCCTGAAGCCTGAGCTTCGCGAAGGCGTGAATGCACTCCGAAATCCGCTTGACCGGCCTGAAATTCGAGACATGCATCAGCAGTTTTTCGCCTTTCGGCGAGAGCTCCGCGCGCAGGGCGGCGTTTTCGCGCCGCTTATAGTCGTTGGAGTTGATGAAGTTCGGAATCACCTCGACGGCGCAATTTTCGAAGGTGCGGCAGGTTTCGCTGGCGAGATAGCGCGAGATGGCCGTGACGGCGTCCGATTGCGCAATCGAAAACTGAGTGATCGGCAGGAAGCTTTGGCGGGATCCGACCAGCGTGATGTCGGTCCCGTGCAGGGTCGTGACGAAGGGCAGATAGCGCCTGGGCTTATACATCTCGCGCGCCAGATAAGCCGCAGTGGCGTGCGGAATGGCGTAGTGCATGTGGAGCACATCGAGTTTTTGGCTTTCGGCTACTTCCAGAATCTTCGAAGCCAGCGCCAGATCGTAAGGCGGAAATTCGAAGAGCGGATAATCGAACAGGTCGACCTGGTGAAATTGCAGTTGCTGGTTAAGCTGGCACAGGCGGGTAGGCAGGGCGTAACTGATGAAATGGACCGTATGCCCGCGTTCCGACAACTCTCGCCCCAACTCCGAACCGACAATTCCACTGCCGCCGTAGGTTGGAAAGACCGTAATACCTATATTCATTCAGGAGTAGAAATTCAT
>DATEFT010000967.1:0-4882 GCA_035280505.1 Blastocatellia bacterium
CCAGGAAGACGAACAAGCTCGAGTCGGCGGTCGAGCGCCTGGGCGGGATCCGGTTCAGCGGCGATCTGCGTCTGCGCGCCGACGCCCAACTGCGGCCCTCCCTCGCGAATCCGGGGCCGGGCCTGGCTCCGTTGCCGCACATTCAGAATATCCGCGCCCGGTATCGGCTGCGGCTCAACTTCGATGCCGACGTCAATCCGCTGGTGGCTTTTCACGGCCAGCTCGCGACCGGCCCGATCAACAATCCCCAGACGACCAACCAGGATTTCACCTCGACCAACATCCGCCATCCCTTCTTCATCAGCGAGATGTGGGTCGATTTCCATCCGGTCAAGGGCGTCAATCTGCAGGCCGGCCGGGTGCAGGAGGTCTTCGCCGACAATTCGCGATTCCTCTTTGACGACGATATCCGGTTCAACGGTTTCAACCAGAAGGTGGTCAAGACCTTCAAGGAGCCGGTGGCCGGATTCAGGAGCATCGAGTTGCGCGCCGGTCAGTACATCTTGAGCAATCCGAACGTGGCCGTCGTGACGGACGGTAATCTGGGGCCGACCGGGGCCATGATCGGCTCCACCGGACGGGGGGCGAACATGTTCCACCAGGGCGTGCTCTTCAATCAGCGGGTGAGCGGCCGCGCCTCGCAACAGTTCGGCGGCGACATTCAGCTCTACCGCAATCCGAATCAGATTCAATTCGCCTCGACCATGGGCGGTCTCCCGGTCATCATTCAGGGCGGAATCGGGCTGCTCCTCTCCGCCCCGATCACCGGCACCGGCAATGCCACCACGACCCCCAACGGTCCGATCTATACGGCCCGCCATTTTCAGGTGGCGCGCCTGACCTACCGGCTCGATCACGCCGGATTCAAGCGCGGAGAACGCGAGTACCCGATCTCTTTCAACCTCCAGGTGGCCCGCAACGTCGGCACCGGCCAGAACGAGCGCGACGGCATGCTGGCTTCATTCAAATTGGGGGAGGTTAAGAAAACCTGGGATCAATCGTTCCTCTACGTCTTCGGCCTCAAGGGCGCGAACGCCATCATCTCGCAGGTGACGGATGACGACCTCGGGACCGGCACCGGCGTCAACATGCGCACCCATCACCTCCGATGGGATGTCGGGATCATGAAGGGCATCCAGTTGCAGAGCCTGCTCTTCATCCAGAACCAGTTGAGCAACTCGAGACAGTACCCGAACTTCTTTGTCCCGCTCGAGGCTTATGCCCCGCGCCAGTACAAGATTCAAGAGCAACTCGTCTTCACTTTTTAAAAGATCGGCGGGATCGGCGCTGCTCACCTGGTACCGATCCCGCCATTCTCGAGGTAGTAACGGTTAGGTCCGTTAGCTTAACGTTGCGCGGCGGCCGAATGCCGATCGAATTAGCTTCGACCAAGAAGCTCTCGAGAGCCGGGCCTTCCGTGCCCGGAGCAAGAACTTAATCGGTGCGAGGTACTCGGTGGGATGAGTCTTGTTTGAAGATGGCTTGAAGATGATGGTGAATAACCGGGCTGATCGATGGATCGACTGTAGATCCCGGTACACTCTCGCCCGCCGATAATGGCGGCGGATGAGGCATTCATCAGCGCCCCATGGCCATCGCCTATTTTCCGAAGACCGCCCCGAATTCTCACAACACCGAAAGGCACCTCTCATGTCGATGAAAAGAGTAGCGATCTTTCCCCTGGCCTTGCTCGGCATCTGGTTCAGCCTCTGGTTGTCCACGCCGGTCCGGGCGCAGGTCACTCCGGTCGAGGGGAATTTGACGATCCCTCACTTCACCTTCGGGAGCGGTGAGACGCTTCCCGAATTGAAGATTCATTACCGAACCCTGGGCCGGCCGCGCCGCGACATCTGGGGTCAGGTCCGCAACGCGGTCCTGATTCTGCATGCCACGGGCAGCTCCGGCGCCCAGTTCATCACCCCGGAATTTACCGGCACCCTGTATGGACCCGGCCAGCCGCTCGACCTCTCGAAGTATTTCCTGATCATGCCGGACGGCGTCGGGCACGGGCAATCATCGAAACCCAGCGACGGATTGCATGCGCATTTTCCCCATTACAACTATGACGATATGGTCACCGCGCAGTACCGGTTGGTGACCGAGGGTCTGCATGTCAACCACCTGCGGCTCGTGATGGGGACCTCGATGGGCGGCATGCAGACCTGGGTCTGGGGCGTGAAGTACCCGGACTTCATGGATGCGCTGATGCCGTTCGCCTCTCTGCCGGTGCAGATCGCCGGCCGCAATCGGATGATCCGCCGGATGGCCATCGATTCGATCCGGAACGACCCCGAATGGAACTATGGCGAATACACACAGCAACCGGTGAGAGCGGTGACGGCCGCCATCTATGTCTCGATGTTCATGATCGGCAGCCCGTTGCAACTGCAGAAACAGGCTCCGGCGCGGGACCAGGCGGACGAGTTGTTCAACGCTCAGGTTCAGGCGGGCCTGGCCGTGCGGGACGCGAACGATACGCTCTACCAGTTCGAGGCCTCGCGCGACTACGATCCGTCGGCGAGCCTCGAAGAGATCAACGCTCCGCTGATCGCCGTCAACACGGCCGACGACCAGGTCAATCCGCCGGAGCTGAGGATCGCCGAGCGGGAGATCCAGCGGGTCAAATGCGGTGAGTTCGTGCTGCTCCCCACCAGCGATCAGACTCGCGGACACGCCTCGTACAACTACCCCGAACTCTGGAAACATCATCTCAGCGCTTTGCTGCGCAAATCCCGACACTTCGCCGGGCAGGATTGACGGGCCTGTGAATCGCAAAAGACGCGAAAGTTACTACACCGGACGCGCGATTACCTCTCGCCTCTTTTGCGGTCGGGACCGCAGCCATCACCCCTGACCCTCGATCTGGTACTTTGGAGTAACATCGGATATAACGTTGTGGTACCGACTCCATTTTCAAGGGGGTGGCCATGAACCTGTTTTGTGCGGCGATCTCTCTTCAGCTCTCGATGACCTGGCCCGCAGGGGCTCTCTCATCAGGATGGCAGCAACCGCAGCCGGCGCGGCCGGCCGCCGAGCGAGCCGCCGGCGCCCAGTCTGCGACCAAAAAGAAGGAAGAGAAAGGTCCGCCCGGTGGGAACGAGGCTCCCGTCTCGCCCAAAAGTGGCAAGGGCCCGAACTTGTCCGAGCTGCAGAGAAAGGGGCTGGATCTTGCCGAACAGGTCGGCGCGGAGGTCTCCGGGATCAGCGACCGGCGCAACTCCGCGCTCATTCAGGCGGTCGCGGCGGATCTCCTGTGGCTTTATCGCCGGGAACAGGCGCGTGAGCTCTTCCGAAAGGCGTTCGAGACGGCGGTCGCCTATTATCAAGAGCCGCCCCGTCATGACAGTTCGAACTCCCCTAATTGGAACGGCGGGAAGTCACGTCGAGACGTCAGAGTCGAAATCCTGAAGCTGATCAACAAGCGCGATGCGGAGCTGGGCCGGGAATATAACGGAAAGTTCGTCGAGGCCAAGAAGCTCGAAGAGGAGGCGCGCGCCGCGTCGTCTCCGCAGCGGCGGTCCGGATCATCCGATTTCTTTAACCCCAGCGTGCCGGTGACCGACGGCCTGATCGAGGCGGCGAACTCCCTGATCGGTGATGATGTCAAGCTGGCCGCCGAGATGGCGCGGCGGGCGGTCGAAGTGGGCGTCTCGGCCGATGTCTCGGGGTTTCTTTTCACTCTGGCCGACCGCAACCGCGTCGCCGCCGACGACCTGTACCTCTATGCCCTGGAGGGATTGAATTCCAACCCGGCGCCGCTCCCGGGCGAACTGATGGCGCTCAGCGCCTACCCCTTTGGCGAAAGCTCGATCGTCATCTCCGATGGGGCCCACACCGCTTCATGGGGATTTACGGGATCGGATCAGCTTAAGCTCAATCCCCAGATGGCCGGCCGGTTTTTGGCGACCTCGCTCAACGCGCTGCTGCGGGTGGCGGATCCTGCCGTCCCCCAATCGCCCGGCCGCTCCTCGCAACTGGGCGCCGCCCTCTTCGCGGCCAGGGCTCTGGAGTCGAAGGTCGCGGCTCATGCTCCCGCGCTGCAGGATCAATGGCAGGCCCTGATCGCCCGGTTGGCGGCATCGAACGCGGGGGGGCCGGGGGCGAATACTGTCCGGAGCACCGAGCGGAAAGACGCGCCGCCGCGGGAAGCCCAGAAACCGCCGACCGTCGAGACGCTGCTCGAACGCGCCCAGAAGACGACCAATTTCACTCAACGGAACAATCTGTACCGGGAAGCCGCCTTGACGGCGGTCAATTCCGGTGACGAGGCCCGGGCCCTGGAGATTGCCGGGCGCATCTCGGATCAGGATTTTCGCGGACGCCTGACCTCCTGGATCCATTTCGAGGCCGCGCTGAAAGCCGCCAGAGAGAAGCGTTATGACGAGGCCCGGAAGCATGCGCTGTCGGTCGAAGAGCTGGGAGACCGCGCCTATCTCTTCTTCGAGTCGGCCAGGATCGCGCTCCGAGATCCGGACCGCCTCCGCGCTCAGGGGCTGCTGGAGGAAGCGGCCGCGCAGGCCGCCGAGACCGACGAGACGCCGGAGAAGGTCCGGATCCTGTGCGGCCTCGCCGGCCTCTATCTGAAGATCGATCAGGCTCGCAGCTTCAATCTGGCCGAGGCGGCGGTGCGGGCGGCCAATAAGGTTCCGGAGGGCCGGTTGAATCCGGGGGAAGAAGACTCACAGTTGGTTCGTGTCTTGAGCTATGACGGCAACACGCATACCAACACGATCAACGTCGGCGGCTTCGATATCCGCCGAACCTTCGGAGAACTGGCCGCGCGGGATTTCGATCGAACCCAGGCGCTCGCGCAGATCGTCGAGAATCAGAGCCTCAGGTATCGGGCCCTGATTGCCGTCGCCGAGTCGGCCTTCGCGAAGAA
>DATEFT010000968.1:0-23256 GCA_035280505.1 Blastocatellia bacterium
CGCTCAGCGAGACCATGGGGACGACGGTGGCCCTGACCACGGCTGAAGAGATTGGTCCGTCCGCGCCGCTGCCGACGAACGCCTTCGGGTCGGCGACCGCCACGATCAATCCCTTCCGGCGACCCTCCGACGGCGCGATCATCGGCGGCGCCATCAATTTCGTTACCACTCTGAACCTGCCTCCGAACAGCGTCGTGACCGGCTTCCATATTCACGAAGCGGCGGCCGGGAGCAATGGAGCGATCGTGCTCGACAGTTCGCTCAGCGGCAGCAACTCGGTGAGTCTGCCCACCGGGCAGGGGACTCTCAGTTTCCCGATTCGTCTGACCACTCCGGCTCAGATCGGCGCCTTGCAGCGGTTGATGGCCAATCCGGCCAACTTCTACTTCAACGTCCACACCTCGGCGAACGGCTCGGGCGTGGTGCGCGGTCAACTCCGGTCTTTGGGCGCGCCGCCGTTGATTCAACAGGCGGATACGACCTTTATGACGACCGGAACCACCTCCGCGATCATGGGCATGTCCGTCGCCTGGTTCAACCTGGGCGGCTCGGTCATGATCAACGGGCAACAGGTTCAGGCCTACGCGAATCTGCCTTCGGGCGATCTGACGGTGATCGTTCCGGCCGCGATGCGGCAGAATCCCGGAATCCTCTGGGTCCAGGCCCAGAACTTCCTCGGACAGCGCTCGATGCCGTATGCGGTGGTCGTCGCGCCGCAGAACATGGTCAATTCATTCCCGGTCACCACGGTCGATTCGGCGAAGTTCGGGAACCTGGTCTCGCCGGAATCGATGGCCTCGGCCTTCGGCACGCGGCTCGCGATGCAGACCATGGGCGCGCCCACTATCCCGTTGCCGTACTCGCTGGCCGGAACCCGCGTCTACGTCAATGGCATGCCGGCGCCGCTCTTCTATGTGTCGGGGGCGCAGGTCAACTACCTGATTCCGTGGGAGACCTTCGTCGGCCCCGGAAGCGTGGTGGTGGTCTCGCAGGACGGCACGGTTTCTCTGGGGAACCTGATTATGGCCTCGACCGCTCCGGGCGTCTTCACCCGCCTGGGGAACGGATCGGGGGCTCCCAACGCGCTCAGTTCGCCGGACGGCGTGACCTATACCCAGGTCAGCAATGACGATGGGACTCCGCGGATGATCAACGTCGGCGACTACCTGGTGCTGTTCGGCGGAGGCTGGCGTTACGCTTCCACCGACATGAACGTCATGATCGACAACATGTCGGTCCCGGTCGCCTATCGCGGTCCTCAAGGGGAGTATCCCGGAATGGATCAGATCAATGTGCAGATCCCGCAGGCGTTGGCCGGCAGGGGCCTCGTTAATTTGACGGTCGCGGTCGACGGGCGGCCGAGCAACACCGTCCAGATCAATATTCGCTAGCGATCGTCGCTGAAATAAATTAGGATGTCTCAAAAGAGGGAGTTAAAAACTCCCTCTTTCTTTTTGACGGCCTTGATACCGGAGCGGTAGCTGTTTATTATTGATCCCGCAATCAACACCAGCATCCAGGAAACTCCAACAATCGTTTATGAAGAGGTCAAGAGATTAGATATTTTCCGTGAAGATATCACCATTAGGGCATTTCGGTTTTGGAAGACGCTCACTTAATTAATCAGGCATAGAACCGTTTGCGTATATTCATCGTAGCAATCATCAGGATCTTTCTTGGAAAGGAACCATGACCGAACCGACCGTCACAATCCCAGAAGAACAACCTCGCGAAACGTGGTTTGGATTGCAAACCGGCACCGTACTGGCCGATCGTTATCGAATCGAACGATTGATCTGCCGCGGAGGGATGGGAGCGGTTTTTGAGGCTACACAACTCGGGCTTGATCGGGCAGTGGCGATCAAGGTCCTGCTTCCCACGCTCATTCGCGATGAGCGAGTGCAGGAGCGTTTCCGGCGCGAGGCGCGTTCCGCCGCTTCACTTCATCATCCGAACATCATCCAGATCTATGATTACGGGATCAGCGATTTCGGTCCTTATATTGTGATGGAGTTGTTGCGCGGACAGAGCCTCCGGCAGAAATTGAGGGAAGAGCAGATCCCCATCACCGAGACGGTCGAGATCGTGGAGCAGATCTGCTCCGCCGTGTCGGCCGCCCATGCCGCGGGGATCATCCACCGGGACCTCAAGCCTGACAACATCATCATCGAGCAGCAGCCCGACGGCCAGGTCACCGCGAAGGTGCTCGATTTCGGAATCGCCAAGATTCGTGAAGCTCAGACTGAGGAGAGCGAGGCCAACCTGACCGGCGCGAATATCATCGGGTCTCCCGCTTATATGTCGCCCGAACAGAGTATGGGCCTGGAACTGGATCCGGGTTCGGATGTCTATTCGCTCGGGATCGTGCTCTACGAGATGCTGACCGGCAGCACGCCGTTCGGTAAAGTTTCATCGCCGGCCATGCTGGTCCACCAGATTCACTCACAGCCGCCGTCGCTCACCCAATTCCGAGACGAGATCACCCAGGCGGTGGAACTGGTGGTCATGAAAGCGCTGGCCAAGGATCGCGATCTGCGTTTCGGCTCGGCCACCGAGCTGGCGCAGGCGCTGCGCGTGGCCTTCGATGATCCGACCTCTTGCGATACCGAACTCGACGGCCACCCCAACCTCAAGCTGGAAGACAATCAGACGCAGGACGGGACCCTCTACCATGCCGGGACCACCGGCTCTTCGGGCAACACCGGGTCTCTGGTCTCGGCTTATCGGCGCCGCCTGGCGATTCTGCCGCTCCGAAATCTGGCGGGAGACGCCGAGATCGAATTTTTGGGCTTCGCCCTGGCCGATAGCGTGATCACCCAGTTGGCGCCCATCAAATCGCTGATCGTGCGCCCGTCGTCGGCGGTCGAGAAGTATCGGAATCAACCGATCGATCCCCGCCGGGTCGGCCGCGAGTTGCAGGTCGAGACGATCCTCTCCGGCAGCTACCTGAAGGCGGGCGAGATCTTTCGCGTCAATGTCCAACTGGTCGACGTCTCGCAGAATGAGATCTTGTGGCAGGAGCGGATCGACCTCAAGTTCGACAACGTGATCTCGTTGCAGGATCGGATCTGCGAAGAGTTGATTCGCGGTCTGCGGCTCAAGATCTCGACCGACGAGCAGGCGGCGATCAGACGCGACGAAGCGCTGCATCCGATGGCTTATGAACTCTATCTGCGCGGTCTGGCCTTCGGCAATACGACCCAGGAGCATAAGCACGCTCTGGAGACCCTGGAGGCCTCGGTCGGAATGGAGCCCTCGTACGCTCCAGCCTGGGCGGCGCTGGCCGGACGCTACATCAACGCGCGCGGCAGTCTGGGCGACGAGTCGATGTTTCCCAAAGCCGAAGCGGCGGCGCGCAAGGCGCTGGATCTCAATCCGCAACTGCCGGCGGCCTTCTTCTGGCTCGCCGTCTTTTACGGTCAGAACGGAGATCTGAAGAACGCGATCTCGATCTGCCGGCAATTGCTGCAGGTCGCGCCCAACAGCGAATACGCTTATCAGGCCATGGGGCACGCCTATGATTATGCGGGATTGCCCGACATCGCGCTGACCCTCTTTCGCAAAGCGGCCGAGATCAACCCGGTGACCTATCCTCACATGATCGGTTTCATCCAGTATCAGAAGGGCAATCTGGTCGAGGCGCGCCGCGAGTTCGAGACCAAACTGGCCGTTCGTGACGAGATGCCATACTGGCTGTCGGTCATCGACTTTATTGAGGGCAAGCCCGAAGAGGCGATTCGCCGGCTCGAGATCCTGACCGCGACCTCGGGGACCGGAGTCTTTCACGCCATGACCTGCGCCCTCTTGTGCGCCTTCAAGGGGGAGAAAGAGCAGGGCCGCCGGATCCTCGATGAGGCGGCAGCTTCAGGCATGCAGTTTGCGAGTTACCACTACTACCTGATCGCCCAGATCTATGCGCAACTGGGAGTCCCGGAGAAGTGTCTCGAGATGCTTCGCGGAGCGATCAGAACCGGTTATGCCAACTATCCCTTCCTGATCTCCGATCCGCTGTTGGCGCCCGCGCGAGAGGCCGGCGGCTTCGAAGAGGTCGCGAAGGCCATGCAACAATTGCAATCACAACTTCAGCTTATGCTGGTCACGGGATAATCGCCGATTCCGGCCCGGATCGCCGATCGTTGCGCATCCGGGCCGTTTTGGCCGCCCGGTTGGAGTTCGAGAGTTTCCAGACGGCCCTCTACACGCTCCATCCCGAGCTTCAAGTGCCGCGCGGCGAGATTCGGCCGGTCTCTCTCGAGGAGGCCGCGGCGCTCCTCCCCGATTCGCATTCGGCGCTCCTCGATTTCGTCGTCACCGAGGAACGGGTCCATCTCTTCGTCCTGACCAAGGACAACTCCGAGGCGGTGCGCTTGAACGCCTACAGCGTGAGGATCCAACACAAATTGCTGGCGGAGAAGGTCGAACGCTTCCGTCGTCGCCTGGCCAACCGCGACATCGATTTTCAGGGCTTCTCGCGGGAACTCTACAATCTGCTGCTGCGCCCGGCGCAGTCGCAATTGCGAGCGAAAACCTCGCTCCTGATCTCCCCCGACAGTGTGCTCTGGGATCTGCCGTTCCAGGTCCTGCGTTCGGGCAGAAACTGGTCCTCGACGGTCCGGTTCTGTTCGATTCCGCCAATCGCCGGAGGGCCGATACTTGATCGAGGAGGCCGCGATCTCCTACGCGCCCTCGCTCTCGGTGTTGAAGGAGATGCAGACCGTGCGGCGGCGGCGGACGGCGATGGAAGCTAAAAAAGTCTAGACTTCCCCAGATCAGTTGCATTTCAATCCCCGATTGATCTCCACTTCCAACAGCTTCAGACCCTGGTTCTGGTAGTTCTTTTGAAAATCGGCGAAGTCGAGAGGATGGATCTCATTTTGCCGGACCGAGACCGGAAAGCCCGGCCCTTCCGGCGGCGTGGCGGCGATCGACACAAATAGAACCAGGACGCCGTCTTCGATCTTGTAGTAAATTTTGCGCGGCCCGCCATGAAAGATATAGTCCGATTGTGGATTCGGCGGTGTGCAATGATCTCGATTGGGGGAGAGCACCAGGAGGTCGTAATTTTGCCCTGCCACCTCTCTTAAAGTAGACCTCCCGATCGGTGTCGATCTTCAAGCTGAAAACACCGAAATCGGGTGAAAGGTCGGCACCGCAACTACTGCAACTGATGACCAGAGTCAGCAGACTCAAGATGCCGAGCAGTCTGAGACGTCTATTTTTTGAGAGCATGACACCTCCTTGTGAGCAATCACTTGGGCCGTTCCGATCTGCCTTTCGTAAAGCCGGCTTGGATCATCCTTCCCGCATATTGGTAACAGACGTTGGTTGGGAATATTACTCACCAGATGGGATTAAATGTCCAGGTAGATCGCCCTCTAAAGTCCTAAAACGCAAAAGACGCAAAATGCGTGAACCTCGGTCGATTCAACGCATTTTGCGTCTTTTGATTCGGCGCCCTCGCGCTTATCCGGATCTTCGCTTACCAGTCGACTTCGAGATCATATCGATCGGAGCCGCCCTCCCGATCCTCGATCAGGATCGCGGCCGTGTATCCGTTCTCGCGTGAAGGCTGCTGGATCACGGTCACGTTTCCGCGCCCGTCCAGTTTCCGGACCACCACGTTGCGCCGTTCGAAGGGCAGCGGCTGAAAGAATCGATGATTCTCTTCGGTGACCAACTGGCCGGCCTGATGCTCGACTCGCAGCCGATTGCCTTTGATGTAGAGGAGCTCTCGGCCATCGACCCGTCCGCTCCAGCGAAAACCACGCCCCGAGCCCTGGGAGTTATCGTCCCGATCGCGGTCCCGATATCGATCGCGGTCCCGATCGCGGTCCCGATCGTAATTATCGCGGTCGCGATCGTTGCCGCGAAAACGCGATCTGTTCCAGGTCAGGGTAAAAGCGTAGATTCCGGAACCTCCACGATCGTCACGGACTCGAACGGCGGCGGAGAAGTCGTTGCCGCGATTCGGTTGTTCAACCAGCGTGATCTCTCCTCGCCCTTCCGTATTGGTCAGGTTGACGCTGATCTCTTGATCCGGCAACGGCGAACTGAACCGGAAATTGACCCCCGAGACTCCCTGGCCGCCGACGGTCTGGTATCGGACCTGGTTATCGCGGAACCGGATGATCGATTCGCCATCCACCCGCCCGCGCCAGGTGACCTCTTCCAAACGGTCCTCAGAGTCGCTCTCACGATCGCGCCGGGTCAGATCGACCCACTGCAGCTCGAAACTGTATAAGGACCGGCCCTTGTTGTTGTCGTCGATTCGGACGACGGCCGTATAATCGTTTGACGGTCGCGGCTGTTCGACCAGACTCACGCGGCCGCGACCCTGAGCCCCGGTCAGCTCCACGCGGATCTGCGTCCGTGGGAGGGCGTCCGTGAAATCGAATTGCTGGTTCTGAACCGGAAGTCCTGATTGGGTCTCGGACGTAACCTGCCGTCCCCGGATCCTGACGAAGCTCGTCCCGTCGACCACGCCCTGCCAACGAAAACGTGTGGCGCCATTATTAGGATATTGAAAACTGTTCCATTGGGCAAAGATCGGAGAACCAATAACGGGGAGCAGGAACAGCGAAAGTAGTGCTCTCTGCATGATCTTAATGAGTCTCATAATTCATCTCCTCAACATAGGGGTCCTTCATCAGGGGGGGGCTTAATTCTCTCCCTGTTGATGAAAGAGAGCGGCGAGCAATGCAGGGGAGCATCGTTTCGCACGTCGCCATAGATGCCGGTTATTCGGACCGAGTTGGCCGCGGGGCCGGGTGAGATTATTCATACAAGACAATCTATTGTCCAACCCGCGATTGGCAATCTGCCAATCGCCAGGCCCGCTTTTGCAATCTGCGGTTGGAATCCGGTCGAAGCTTCGGCTCCGGGCCGCTTACCCTTTCAAAATCGGCCACTTAACCTGGCGAAGCCGGGCCGGGGCCTGGCACGGAATCTGCAAAAACAAGCGGCATGGAACTTCAGGCGGCGGTCAATCAACCGGTGGCGGTCAATCCGGAACCCTCCGGCATCGTGGCTAATCTGCGGCATCTCTCGATCATTGAGTACGAGATCCCGAGCCAGCGGTTAAGGGCGGTGATGACGGGGCTCCTCAAGACCGAAGAGTCTTTTGTCGAGGGGATCACCGGATCCCGGTTGTCGATTGTGTCATTTCTGGACCAGGGGGCGTGGAGGGGCCAGGGCGCGTTTGAACAGACCAGTTATCTGTTGCACGTGGTGCGTGAAGGCGAGCCCTGGCATTTCCTGCTCGGCATCTCCGTGGGGGCGCTCTCGGCGGTCGCGATCCGCAACCTGTGGCCCATGCCCTGGCATCTGAGCGCGATGGAGTTTCAGGTCTCCTATAACTCGGCGCGGAGCGGCTATGGTCTCTATCGGCTGCGGTCCCAGAGCCAGTGGGCCAATGCCAGTTGGGAGATTCAGGACACCGGCGATTCGATCCATTCGGATCCAGCGGGCGTCTTGCCCGTCGTCTCCTCGATCTCGGCCGGAGTCTCGCGCCATCATTTCCCGAGGCGGGACGGAACCCTGGGGCTCTGCAAACTCAGATATCGCGGGCTGGCCCTGACGTCCGGGCGGTTGCGTCAGGCGCGATCCGACGTGCTCGAACGCTGGGGCTTGATTCAGCGCGACGAGCTGTTGCGACCCTCCCTCGTCGCCATGCAGCATCAGGCCTCGTGTCAAATCTTTTAACCGGCGATCTCCCATCTTACAATATGCGAATAGACTGGAAGAGGAGATTACGACGATGCTGATTGTAGCCTTGATGATCTCCATGATCGTCACCTTTGCCTTGGGCTTCTATGTGCTGGTCGCCGCGCCCCACCGGACAGTCAACCGCATGTTCGCGGTCTTCGTGGGCATGATGATCCTGTGGATCGTCAAGGACCTGGCCTTCTGGGGTTTTCATGAACCCGATGATGACGGCGCCTGGTGGGCCACCGTCAGCTTCCTGATCGGCGTCGCCTTGCAGATCGTCTTCCTGGTCTTCGCCGACGTCTTTCCGGAAAATTCGCCGCCCAGGTGGCGGCGCCTCATCGTCTTCTGCCTGCCCCTGACGATTCTGGTGCCCTGGCTCCTGCAGGGCAAGCTCTGGACGCGGGTCGGTTATACGCACGGAAATTTCAGCATTCAACTGACCGTCTACGCCTATCTCTTCGGCGTCTATAACTGCATCATCCTGGGCGCGGGCCTGAAACTGCTGGTCGGGAAGTACCGGCGTTACCGCGATCAGTTGTGGAGCAAACAGATCGCCTCGATGATGGCGGCCGTCCTGTTGACCGGCGCGCTGTTGTTGAGCAGCGCCAACCTGCTGCCGGTCATGGGCTACTACGCGCTGATGCCCGTCAGCTCGGTCTTCATCGTCATGGGCGCCCTGATCTACGCCTATGCCATCACCAGTTTCAAACTCTTCTCGCTGCAGTCCGCGCTCGACCAGATGCGGCTCTTTCCGATCGCCTACAAAGTCGCGATCGCGGTGATCCTGATCGCGGTGCTCGGATTTTTTCTGATCCAGGTGCCGGTCGCCGTCTGGGCTTTCGACGCGGACTCCAGGGGCTGGCAGAAATTCATCGTCTTCAGCACGGTGGCCGGGACCATCCCTTCATTGACCTTGATCTGGGTGATCGTCAGGATCTTGTCGCGACCGCTGCGCGACCTGACCGAGGTGGCGCTGGATGTGGCCCAGGGGAATTACGGGGCGGAGACGCCGCTCTCATCGAACGACGAGCTGGGCGTGCTCGCTTCCAGTTTCAATATTATGAGCCGCAAGATGTCGGAGGATATCGCGCAACTGAAGAAGATCAGCCAGGTCATGATTCGAACCGAGCGGCTGGCCACCGCCGGCGCGCTGGCCACGAGCGTGGCCCACGAAGTCAACAATCCGTTGGCCTCCATCTCTTCGCTCGTTCAATCTCAACTGGCGCGCGTTCAGGAGGGGCCGGATCGCGAGACCCTGCGGTTGATCCTGACGCAGATCACCCGGATCTCGGGCGTCTTGCGCGACCTCATGGATTTTGCGCGGCCCAAAGCGCCCGAACCCAGAGTCACCGACCTGAACCAGATCATCCTGAAGAGCCTGGAGCTGGCCAGTTACGATAAAATCTTCAAACGGATCAGCGTTCGCGCGGAGCTCGACTCCTCGCTGCCGCCGCTGCCGCTCGATGCGGACCAGATGCAGCAGGTCTTTCTCAACCTGCTCCTCAACGCGCGGGACGCCATCGATGACGCGGCCACCGACGGTGAGATCGTGGTCTCGACCTGTCTGGATGAGGGAGAGGTCCGGGCCCAGATCGCCGATAATGGCAGCGGCATTCCGCCCGGCAACCTCCAGCGGATCTTCGACCCGTTCTTTACGACGAAGGCTCGAGGGCAGGGCACGGGCCTGGGCTTGCCCGTCTGTCACGGCATCGTCACGGCGCATGGCGGGCGCATCAGCGCGGCGAACCGGGAGCGCGGCACGCTCTTCGTTATCGCCTTTCCGATTACGAATTGATTCATTATTGAAAGACACGAAAATGGCTGATTCCGCAGCGACCATTTTAATCGTCGAGGATGAAGACCTCATGCGCGGCATCCTGGCCGGGCTCCTGTCCGGCGCGGGGTATCGCGTGATCGAGGCGCCCGGGGGCGAATCGGCTCTGGAGGTCTTCGCGGCCGGATCGCCGGCGCTCACCATCAGCGACATCGCGCTCGGGAAGCTCGACGGCATCGAATTGCTCGACCGCATCAAGCAGGTCGATCGTGAGGCCCTGGTGATCATGATCACCGCCTACTCGTCGGTGGAGACCGCGATCGCCGCTCTGCGCAAGGGCGCTTACGATTACATCACCAAACCCTTCATCAATGAGGACATTCTGCAGACGGTCCACAACGCGCTCCGGCAGCGGGAGTTGTTCCGTGAAAATCGCTATCTGCGCCGCGAGTTGAAGCAACGGTACCATTTCGAGAACATCATCGGCCGTTCCGATTCGCTGACCGAGATCTTCAAGCTGATCGAAAAGATCTCCGGCGTCAACAGCAGCGTGTTGATCCAGGGGGAGTCCGGGACCGGAAAAGAGCTGATCGCCAAGGCCATTCATTACAGTTCACAGCGGGCCGACGGTCCTTTTATCGCGATCAACTGCGCGGCGCTGCCGGAGAACCTGCTCGAATCGGAGCTGTTCGGTTATGTCAGGGGCGCCTTCACCGGCGCGCATGCCGATAAACCTGGCCTCTTCAAGACGGCTGACGGCGGGACCCTCTTCCTCGATGAGGTGAGCGAGATGCCGCCGGCGCTGCAGGTCAAGCTGTTGCGCGCGCTGCAGGAGCGCGAGTTCACGCCGCTCGGCGCGCTCAAAACCGTCACCTTCGACGCCCGGGTCATCGCCTCGACCAACCGGGTGCTCGACGAGGAGACCGCCAGCGGCCGGTTCCGCGAAGATCTCTACTATCGCCTGAGCGTCATCAACCTGACTCTGCCGCCCCTGCGCGAGCGGCGCGAGGATATCCCCCTGCTGGCGCGCTATTTCGTCGAAAAATACTCGCGCGGGCAGCAGCTCGCGCCCAAGCCCCTGAGCGAAGAGGCCCTCCAGGCGCTGATCAATCATCAATGGCGCGGGAACATCCGTGAACTGCAGAACGCCATCGAGCGGGCCGTGGCGGTGAGCGACGAGCGGATCGAAATTTCGCACCTGCCCCAGCAGGTGCGGGAGGCCTCCCTGGGGATTCGCGATCTGACCGGCCAGATCCTGACGCTGGATGAACTGGAACGGCGCTACATTCTGGACACCCTGGAACGGGTCGATGACGACAAGGCGCGGGCGGCCGAACTGTTGGGGATCGACCTTTCGACGCTCTACCGAAAACTGAAGCGATATGGACGATGAGTGGGGCACTCTCTCGTCAGGGGACGTTGCGTCAGTTTGGCGAAAAATCGAACTGCTACGCGCAGGTCAGGTCTCCCTCGATCGGTTGCCGGTCCCTTGGGGGGGCCACTGCCGCGAGCTCTGCACATGGAACCTATAGCTCATCTTCGCAGGGAGTACCTGACCCTTCGATGACGGGGGGTTAAAAGATCTTCAACCCAGCAGTTGTCGCCTGCTCTCGGCGGTCGTCCGTTCGGACCGGTTGCCCGAGCAGATCTGTTTTGGATCAGTTTGAGCGTTGGAGCGGAAGAGAATCTCTGGTCTCACGGGGCTGCCGTCCTGTCGTCTCAGCGGCACTGCGCTGGCACCAAACCGCAAAAAAATACGAAACAAACGAAGGCCTGCGGGCAGCTTCGCATGGTAACTTCGTTTGTTTCGTCCCGAAAAGGATCGGGTCCAAGGGCACAAGCCTGGTTATAGACCTGCGCAGCAAACCGCCAATAGTTCAGCCTTACGGAGGGCAAGACTGTTGATTGACAGTGTCAAGATACGGTGCAGGCCGTGAGACGTCACCTCGCAAATATAGGGGGAGGGATTAATTTAGGTATCAGCCGGCCCCCGCAGATCCTCGGGTCCGCAACCGGCCGGATCCGCGCGCCCGCGGCCTCGGTTGAAATAACCAGGATGCCTTGAACAGTAACAAGCGGAGCTACCTTGGATAACCGATCGCCCCTGATGTTACTTTTTATGGTACTCGGAAGGTACTCTCGAATCGGCGCCGCGGGCGACGGCGAGCCGGGTCTTCGCCGATGGCGAGTGATGAAGGCCGCGCTCGCGATTCGAATCGCCGCTGATTTCGGTTGTAGGAAGAGGAAAAATAGCTTTTAATGGCGGACTGCTGGCCGTCGTCATTTCGTCGTTATTTTCATTTTGAGATAGTTTCTTAAGGAGAAGACACGTGCAAGATCAGTCATTGAAGAGGATTTCCCGCGCTCTGCTCAGCGTCTCCGATAAGTCCGGTCTGGTCGAATTCGCGCAAAAACTCGTCTCGCATGGGATCGAGCTCGTCTCGACCGGGGGCACGGCCAAACTGCTGCGGACCCATGGCTTGCCGGTCCGCGACGTCTCGGACGTGACCGGTTTTCCCGAGATGCTCGACGGGCGCGTCAAAACTTTACATCCGAAAGTCCACGGCGGCATTCTGGGGCTGCGCGATCATCAGGAGCACCGCGAAAAGATGCGCGAGCACGGGATCGAACCCATCGATCTGGTGGTCGTCAATCTCTATCCGTTTCGCCAAACCGTCCGGCAGGCCGACGTGCCGATGGCGGAGGCCATCGAGAACATCGATATCGGCGGTCCCGCGATGATCCGCTCGGCGGGGAAGAACTATCAGGACGTGGCCGTGATCGTGGACCCGGCCGATTACGCCATGGTCGGCGCCATGCTCGATGCTCACCAGGGCGCCTTGCCCCAGGTGATCCGCTATCAACTGGCGCTCACGGCTTTCCGCCATACCTCGAGTTACGACCGGGAGATCGCCCGATTCTTGTGGTCCCGCCAATCCGCCAACCTGGATCTCGCCCTGGGCGATCAGATCGGCGCGCAGCCGGAGTTGCCGGCCGAGATCGAGCTGGATCTGAAGAAGAAGACCGATCTGCGTTACGGAGAGAACCCGCATCAACGCGCCGCGCTCTATCAGGTCGCCGGCGCCGATGAAGAGGGCGTCGCCACCGCCGAACAGCTTCAGGGGAAGGAGCTCTCATACAACAACCTGATCGACAGCGATGCCGCCTGGGAGCTGACGATGGAGATCCATCGCCTGCACCTGCGCGAATCTCGTTCGAAGGGAGCCGTCACCGTGGAGGGCCTCCCGCACACCTGCGCCATCATTAAACATACCAATCCCTGCGGAGTCGGCGTGGCCTCGAGCGCGCTCGAAGCCTTCACGCAGGCCCGGGCGACGGACCCGGTCTCGGCCTTCGGCGGCATCATCTCGTTCTCCCACGCGGTCGATGCGGCCGCGGCCCAGGAGATCGCCGAGATGTTCGCGGAAGTAATCATCGCTCCGGATTTCACCGACGAGGCGAGACAGGTGCTGGGCGCCAAGAAGAACCTGCGGGTGCTGAAGATGGCCGGAACCGATCGAAGCTCCAACTATCTGGAGTTCAGGCGGATCAGCGGCGGTCTGCTGGCCCAGGATCGCGATGCCGAGCTGCTCGATGAAGAGACCTTCAAGATCGTCAGCGATCGCAAACCGACGATCGCCGAGTTGCGCGCGCTCTGCTTTGCCTGGGCCATCTGCAAGCACGTCAAATCGAATGCCATCGTCTACGCTCGGGAGCACCAACTGGTCGGCGTCGGCGCCGGCCAGATGTCGCGCGTCGATTCGGTCAAGATCGGCGCGATGAAGGCCCAACTACCGCTGGCCGGCAGCGTCCTGGCCTCGGATGCCTTCTTCCCCTTCCGCGATGGGGTCGACGAAGCGGCCAAACACGGGATCACCGCGATCATTCAACCCGGCGGCTCCGTGCGCGACCAGGAGGTGATCGCCGCCGCCGACGAACACCAGCTCGCGATGGTCTTCACGAGCACGCGCCACTTCAAACACTGACTACTTCCTGTGGCGAGTCGGTACCGCCAGCGGTACCGACTTCCGCGTGCTTCGCGGTTGGTAACCGGTCATCGCTTGCCGGAATGCTCCTCGGCATAAGTCTTCAAGATCCGGTAACATTCACAGGACAATTCCTCCAGTCCCTCCGGATCGACGATCTTGATGACCCCGCGGCTGCTCTGGATCAGGCCGCGCGCCGCCAGCCGGGTCAGAATGGTGCTGATCCTGGGGCGCCGGGCCCCGGTCATCGTCGCCAACACGTCCCTGGTGAGCGGCAGATAATCAGAACTGATGCGGTCCCGCGCGGTCAACAACCATCGACAGAGCCGTTGTTCGACCGAGTGATAACTGTTGCACAGGATCGTCTGTGACAGTTGTTCGATCATCAGATGAGAGTAATAGGATAGCTTCTTACGAATCGTCGCCGACAGGCGACAGAACTTTTTGAAGTCGTAGGCCTTCATCCGCAGCGCCGCGCCGGGAATCTGGACCTCGACCTGGTGCAGCGAGACCCGGTCGCCCAGAAAGGCCGGCAGGCTGATGATGGCTTCGTTCCCGTAAATACTGGCCTCGATCATATCCCCGTTCGGCGCCGAGACCAGCATCGAGATCAGCCCGGAGAGCGGGAAATAGACGTAGTCGATCACCTGCTGAGCCGGATGGATGATCTCTCCTCGCTCCAGCTTGACCAGTTTCAGATAGGGCAGGATCTGCCGGTATTCCGCTCTCGGGAGAGTGTTCAGAAGGCCGTTACTGATCGGGGACGAAAATTGTTCGAAATTCATAATAGCTTCATCTATCTGTTTCCCAGGAAACAGACAAATTCTTACTAACTCCCTTATAAGTTTCCATTCCAATTTTTAGCTACCATTCATTCTTGAATAGCGCTAATAGTTGAAATGTTGTGTACCTAATTGGTGCACAGTTAACCTATGAACCTATAAAGGGCAACTCCCGTGCCGTTATGGGTGAGACGATTAACCCCAGAGGTCGAAGACAAATGGCCAGTTCCCCCAAGCGCATTCTATGTGTTGAAGACGATGAATTTGGCACAGAGCTTCTATCTTATCACTTATCGAGATACAAATTGGTAATCGTCACCAGCAAGGCCGAAGGGCTCAGGGTCGCCGAGGACGAACGGTTCGATTTGGTCCTGATCGGAGGGATCCTTGCGGACGGCAACGGGATTGAGCTATGTCGGCAGATTCGGCGGTTCGACCAGGAGATTCCGATTATGATTCTCTCGGGCGATGCCCGCGAAACGGTTCGTGAGCAGGCTCTGAACGCCGGGGCGCAAGATTTCATCATCAAGCCCATCGATTTCGCCGGCTTGATGAAGCGGATTACCACGATCCTGCTTCAAACCTAGAGCTTCACGTTTCTTCACCCCACCGATAGGCGGCATCGGACCGGTGAGAGCAGTCTCACCGGTCGTTGCTGTATCGCCAACCCGGGATTCTCAGGATGAACCGCTAAACACGCGAAACACGCCAAAGATTGATGATTTAGCGTGTTTAGCGTGTTCCGCGGTTTGCCGAGCAATTTTGTGAGCAAGGTCCTTACGGTTATCTGATCACCCATTCCTGTTTGAACTTCTTGGTCTCGCCGTCGCGCAGACTGACGACGATCTTGTCCCCCTCGACCGCCTTGACCTTGACCTCGCCGTGTTCCCGCAATTTGACGATGTCGCCCGGGCGGATCTGGACCTGGGGCTGGTGAGCGAAGGCGAAGAGCGGGCTCGGCTGAGCGTGGGTCCGGCGCTCTTCCGATCGGGTGGATTGTTCGGCGGCGACCTGCAGGCAGTTGTCGCAGTGCCCGCATCCTTCGACGCTCTCGTCCTCGCTGAGGGCGGCGAGCAGGAGTTTCCAGCGGCATTCGGGGCTCTGCCCGTAGCGCATGAGGCGTTCGGTCCGTTCGCGGTCGTGGACGCTGCGGTGACCGGCCTCCGCCGCCAGGCGTTCGACCTCCAGCGCGCTCAATCCCCGCGTTCGCAGCCGGAAACGCGCCCCGCGATGTTCATTGACGAGTCCGGCGTCTTTGAGCAGCGAGAGGATCATGCGGACGTCGGCCCGCGGCACTTCGCTGATGTTGTTCTGCAGCCGCTCCAGCGAGACCGGGGCTCCGTCGGCTCTCAACCTTTGCAGCGCTTCATAGGTGGCGTAGGCCTCGTTCGGCCGCGGATAGCGCCCGCTCAGGAGGCTGAAATGGGCGCGGCAGTCCGCCAACTGGAAGAGCAGAATGCAGCGCGCGGGCCGGCCGTCGGACCCTGCCAGGCTCGACTCTTGAAAGTAGGTCGAGAGGGAGCTGGGCGCATCGTGATGAATCACGAAGTTCAGTTCCGGGCTCTCGGGGCCGAGCTGGAGGGGATCGGTGGTCACGAGCGCTTTCAATTGACCGGCGGCGAACCGCGCCCGATTCTCCTCTCTTTCACGCGCCCCGAGACGATCATGGTCGGGTTCTACCTCAAAGCCGGCCTGTTTCAAATTGTCCGCGATGAGCTTGGCGGTTCTGGCCGTGGCGGCGCAGATCAGGCCCGCGCCTCCGCATTCCCTCAGTAAGCGGACCATCGTCAGTTGTTTTTCACCGTCGTTGCTGACCCTGGCCACTTCATAACATAGGTTCGGGCGATAGCGCTCCAAATCGGCCGTCGGGATCGGTGAAAGCCCTGGAATCTCGGGCATCGCTCGCTTCAGGTAAGATCTTTTCTCGATCATAAATATACTCGTCAGAGGTATTCTCATCTTAGTTTAGGGTACCGGGTGTAGGTACAGATCCACGTTCGACGCTAATACATTACTGTATCTGTACGGATCGTTTTGATCAGACACACGGGCAGTTCGAGCCTGCGCTTCACGATGCTGCAAATGTAGTGCTGGAAACTATTCGCCGGGCCTTCGCCGCGAGTTATTTGTTATTGATGATCGACGGCCGATGACAGATAACCGATCGAGAAGCATGAATTGATAAATTGTAACATACCTTGTACAGCCGTAGCTGCCTGGTACAATAGCTCCTGTCTCTCTTTATTGCGAGTTCCGGTTCCGAATCGAAGCTTCATCGATTCCGCCCCCGTTTTTCGGGCGTTTTCGCGAGAAAGGAGGTAGCTCATGGCGTCGGGAGATGTGGCCCGCCGATTGCTCAAGATAGTGACGAAATAAACACTTAGATCGAGTCGGGTTATTGGATTACATCTCGCATGAGGTCGATGGACGGGGCATCAACAGGAGCCGAATGTGGGTAATGGCTCCGCTTCATGTCGAGAGTGCTGCCGGGATCAATAGTCTTTGGGAGAGGGACTATTGATCCTGGCAGTTGTCGATCCTTCAACGGAGCGCAGGCGATCTAAGGTCCGTTCTCACCGAATTGGTAAACCCACATCTTCTACTTTCCAGATGCTCGCGGAACAATTCCGATTAGAGACTTAGAGACTAGGTGAGAGATGAATCATCCTCGACTGAGTATTGTCATCCTGGGGCCTGCGATGACCTCATCGTGGAGCGACGAAAATGCGGCGACCTATCGAGGATTGACGCGTGAACTCGTGGCTCGCGGTCATGACGTGCTGTATCTGGCCCGAGACCGGTCGATCCGCCCGGATCGTGACGGGGCGGCCGGCCCGCGATCCGGGCGCGTGGAGCACTATTCCGGCCTGGCCGAGTTGCGAGACCGCTTCACGATCGTGGTGCGGGCCGCCGATCTGGTGATCGTCGGTTCGTCTCTGCCCGAAGGGATTGAGGTCGGTGAGTGGGTGACGAAGCTGGCGGCCGGAGCGACTGCCTTCTATGATTTTAAGACGCCCACCAGGCTGGCGCAGCTCAGGCGGGGAACCGGCGAAGATCTCTCGGGCCGCTTGATCCCGCGTTATCATCTCTACCTCTCGCTGACCGGGGGCCCGGCGCTCGAAGAGCTCGAGACCGATTTCGGATCGCCCATGGCCCGGCCGCTCTACGGTTCGGTCGATCCGGAGCTCTACTATCCCGAGCCGACCGAGATCAAGTGGGATCTGGGTTACCGGGGCGGCGGCGATGAGGGGTTGGTGCGGCTCGAAGCCATGCTGTCGCAACCGGCGTTCCGGCGACAGCGGATGCGGGTGGCCGGCCTGCGCGATTTTCAGTCGAACGCCTGGCCGTCGAGCGTCCAATGGGAGACTCGGATGGAACCCGCGGAATATCGCGGGTTCTACAATGCGCAGCGATTTATGCTCAACTTCACGCGTCCGGATCTATCGGCCGCGAAGTGTTCGCCGAGCGCGCGATTGTTCGAGGCGGCGGCCTGTTCCACCCCGGTCATCAGCGATTGGTGGCCCGGGATGGAGAACTTCTTCAAACCGGGGGAGGAGATTCTGATTGCGCACACGCCGGGCGAGGTGCTGACCTATCTGCGTGAACTGCCGGAACCGGAGCGGAGGATGATCGGCGAGAGGGCCTGGGTTCGAGTCCTGACCCGGCATACGGCCATGCACCGGGCCTTCGAATTGGAGACCTATGCGCTGTCGTTACTGCATCAGGAATCCTGCGTCACCGTTCATTGATGAGCGGGCGGGAGTTGGGCCAGCGACTCCTCGATTGGATCTCCAGCCAGCGATAGATATCCTGGAGGCGGAGCAGGCCGACCCAGTGGCCGTTCTCGACGACCGGAACCTGGCGGACGTTGCGGCGGGTGAGCTTCTCCAGCGCTTCACCGGCGTCTTCACTGGCCGAGACGGCATCGAGTTGATTGAGCCGCGTCATGATCTGGCCGACCGAGATCAGCTCCCACTGGTCGCGCGGCACCTTGCGGATGTCGTCCAGTGAGACGATTCCGACGATCCGGCCCTGATCCAGGACCGGGAAGGCCTGTTCATCGGTCCGCATGAGATAGTCGTAGACCAGGGAGCTGACGGGAAGCGTGGGGAAGACGGTCGGCACGTCGGAACGCATGAGGCGGTGGACCGGCACGTCTTCGAGCAGGTCGCGGATGACGGTCTGGCGGTAGCTGCTGATCGCGGCCTCTCTCAAGAACCATCCGATCAGGATCAGCCAGATGCCGCTTCCCAGTCCGCCGCCGAAGACCGGCAAGTGGAGGCCGAAGATCATGGCCAGGCCCGCGGCCATGAACAACCACCCGACGACTTTTCCGACACCGGCCGCCCAGGCCGTCGCCTTCTGCAGATCGTTCGCGGCCTTCCAGAGGATCGCGCGCAGAATCCGCCCGCCATCCAGGGGGAAACCCGGAATCAGGTTGAAGAGTCCCAGGAGCATGTTGATCGGTCCCAACCAGAACAGGATCGTCGAGACCGGACCGAAGCCTCTGAACGCCGTCTGCGGATCTGCGGAGACCGGGCCGGCGCCGCTGTACAGGGCCTTCAGCACGCCCAGCGCGACCAGGAAGCCTCCCAGCAGCAGGCTGGTCAAGGGGCCGACGGCGGCCATCAGAAATTCCACTTTGGGGGTGGGCGGTTCCCGCTCGATGTTCGAGACGCCGCCGAAGAGGAAGAGCGTGATCCGCCTGACGGGCAGTCCGTACGCCCGCGCCACCAGCGAATGTGACAGCTCGTGCAGCAGAATGGAGACGAAGAAGAGACATGAAGCGATGATTGAGACCGACCAGTTCAACCATGCGCTCCATTCCGGATGCCAGGAGGGAAAAAGACCTATCGCCAGGCTCCATGTCACCAGCAAAAAGATCAGAATCCAACTCGCGTCAATAAAGATCTCGATGCCCAAAAGTCGGCCGACACGCAACCCTCGATTCGTTAACACAGGCCCCGCCTTTCAAAATCCGATCATGGGGGTGGAGCTCAATCCATAGTAGCGATGATCAGTCTGCATGGTGCTGTCGTACTCCAGGACGGCCGTCATTCCGCGCCCCTTTCGGAATCTAAGCTCCCGGTCCGTCTCATCCATCTCGACCAGCAGGACGTCGCCGGGCGTCACCTGCTGGGTCGCGATCAGGTTCGAGAGCGGGATCAGCAGGTATCGCTCGATCGCCCGCTTGAGATGGCGCGCTCCGTAACGATAATCGATTCCTTCCCTCAGCAGAAAATCCTTCACTTCATCGGTGCATCTGATCAGGAAGGGGCCGCTGCCGGCGGCCAGAATTCGCCGCTGCACCAGCCTCAACTCCAGCTCCAGGATTCGCCGCATGGCGGCGTCGGGCAGGGAATGGAAGACGACGGTCTTATCCACCCGGTTCAGGAACTCGGGGGAAAACTTGCGGCGCGCCGCCTCGACCCCGATCTTCTCCAGCCGCCCGTTGAGTTCCGGCGACTTCAGCGCGCCGGGCGCGAATCCCACCTGGCCCTCGGTCGCCAGATTCATCTCGCGCGTGCCGAGATTGGAGGTCATGACGATGACACACCTGGAAAAATCGACCCGGCGGTTGTCGCCCAGCGTCAGGGTCGCCTTGTCGAGAATGCCGAGCAGCAGTAGCCAGAGCGCGTCCGACGCCTTCTCGATCTCATCGAAGAGGACGAAGGTCAACTTTCGGTCCGGGGTCTGAAAGCGGTCGAGATGTTCCTGAGAGAGCATGGGCTGGGTTTCGCGATGGCCCAGATAGCCCGGCGGCGAGCCGATCAGCTTTGAGATTTCATGGGAATGCTGAAATTCCGCGCAATCGACCTTGATCATGGCATACGGATCCCCGAAGAGGATCTCCGCGGCGGCTTCGACGGTCCGCGTCTTTCCCGAACCGGTCGGACCCAGAAAGAGCAGCGTCCCGATCGGTTTTCCCGGGGTCGTCAATTTAGCCAGATAGAGCTGATAGAACTGCGAGAGCGCTGCCACCGCTTCGTCCTGTGCCACCACTCGCTCATATAATTCCTGTTCGAAGAATCCGGCTTCATCACATCGTTGCCGCGCGTTCAGTGTAATCCAATCAGGCGTTGACGCCATAGCTACAGCTTTCATACTTTTTAACCTCGGCGATGATGGTTTCATATTATTACCTCGACTTCTACAATGCTCGACGCCTGAGGGTCTTACTGCAAGCTAGATGCCACCGGCCCCGGCCCGGCTGACCCCCAGACAGCCTAGTAGTGCGTCGAGGGAGGAAGTTGACAAGGTCAGACCACTCTCCCGCAGCGGAGTCTTCAACAGTACGAAGATCGCTTCGCTGGCCTTGTTTAGGATTAGTTCACTTGTTCGAATAGAAGACAGGAAAGTTTTCATTTTGCCCCTCGATCCTATTCGAGAGAGCGTGATTGTCTGTGTGGCGGACAGGCATATACACTCGTGCATTGGGCTAGTTCGCCACATCATCATCGATCAACAACACTCTTGAGGGGCCCAGTCATTAAATCGCAAGCTGAATCTAAAGCTCCATCCCCGATCGATCGATCGCGCCGATCGCGGAAAATATGGGGATGGATCGGTTTAGGGGGACGGACCGGTCGAACGCGGGGGATCTCCGGTGAAGGGCGCGGGTTAAAATCACGAATTGAAAAAGGGGCGCGGAGGTTGAGGCACTGCTTTTGCAATGGTGATAGGCGTGAACCTCTAGTAAGGATTGAAGTGGCTTGGGCACGGTAGGGATGTAAGTGCCATCCAGTGATGCGAAATGTGGGTGACGTATCACGCCGTCCCAAGACAATTTTGGGCTGCCGCATTAATTCCTGGTTCGAATCCGCGGGAATAGTGACGGCAGCCTTTTTTTTAGCCTGATTAGCCGTTTTCGGGGGCAGTGATGATCTTTGGAAAAGAGTTATTCTCATTGCTAAAAGGGACCTGGGACGAATTTCAGCGAGACGACGCGATCCAACTGGGCGCGGCCTTGGCCTTCTACGCCAGCTTCTCGCTCTTTCCGCTTCTAATCTTGATGCTGGCGGCCATCGGTTTTGTGCTGCAACATTACGAGCCCGCCATCGACGCGCAGTACGAGATCCTGAGGGCCGCCGCGCGAACCTTCTCGCCGGAGTTCAGCCGAATTCTGCGCCGGATGTTGATCATGCTCCAGGATCAGGCGGTTTCGGCGACCTGGGCCGGATCGATCACCCTCTTCTTCGGCGCCTCCAGCGTCTTTCATCAGCTCAACAACAGCCTGAAGAAGATCTGGCAGGTGCCCGAGAACGAGCCGTCCCGGGGGATGCTCGACGAGGTCATCAACTTCATCGGCCGCAGACTCTATGCCGTCTTCATGATGCTGATTCTCGGCCTCCTCTTGATCATCTCGATCGCGCTGACGGCTTTGAGCCAATCGCTGCTCGGTCTGCTCACGTACCTGCCCACTTTTCCGACGGTCAACCTCGCCGCGGCCTATCTGGTGGGGATGGTGGTGACCTTGTCGATCAACACCCTGATCTTCGCTCTGATCTTCAAATACCTGCCGGGCACCAAGGTTTTGTGGGGCGATGTGCTGCTGGGGGCCTTCGTCACCGCCGTGCTCTGGGAGGTGGCCAAGCGGTTGCTGGCGATCTATATTGAGCACAGCAGCTACAGCAATGCGTATGGGGTGGTCGGGGCCATGCTGGCCCTCATGGCTTGGATCTATTTCAGCAGTCAGGTGCTCTTCTTCGGGGCGGAGTTTACCGAGCTCTACTCGCGCCGTCACGGCAGCCGGGCCGCCCCGGCGGTCAGAGCCTGGAATGGAGGCCGGCTCTCGAATCTCAAGTATCAAAGTTGAGATCTTCCCCGATCTCTTCCACCTCCAACTCGGACTCCAGGAGTTTGGCGAGCAGCCACTGCCGGAAGATGTCGGCTTCGTGCGCTTTGCCCGTCCACCGCGCGCGATTGAACATGGTCATGGCCATCATGAGGGCATGATGCTGGCCGGCCCGGTCCGCGGCCAGCTCGAACTGATGATAGTAGCGATCGATCAGCTCGATGCTCTGTTGCGCGGTCGCTTCGTCTTTAAACCCGAGTCTCCCGGCGAAGAATCTGGAATAGACGTTCATCGGGTGTGAGGTCGTGGTATAGAGGTCGAAATATCCGCTCATGAGCCCGGCGCTCTGCAGGACGGAGGCGACGTAACTCGGCCTCGATCCGGTGATCATCGCCAGGTCTTCCACATGGCCCATCCCGGCCGTGAAGAGCGCAATGATCTGCTGCTTCTTGGAGGCGCGCTTCTCCTTGGGCGGCAGCTCGGGGTCCTCACGCTGGGGGGACTGGGGGGACGACTCGCTCTTTTCGCTCTTATCGGTCTTCATACGATCGGTTAGGGCACGTTCTATAGTATGCAAATTGCAATCCTCATCGGTGAAGGAGATGAAAGCATGGAGACTCATACTGATCCGGTCTGCGGAAAGCAGATCGACGAGACGACCGCCGGCGGAGAATCGGAGTATCTGGGCCGAAAATATTACTTCTGCTCCGAAGGCTGCCAGCATAAATTCGAACAACGCCCGGAGGACTACGTGGTCAAGACCGGGCGCGTTCTGCCGAGCGCCGATGACCGCTAGTACTCGTGAAATAAAGCTCTTTGGAATTTGGGATGCCAACCGCGAAAGACGCGAAAGCTGGATGATTTAGTGTCTTTCGCGTCTTTCGCGGTTTCGAATTCTAACTGGCGCATCGCAGCTCATCGGATTGAGAGTCCGGCTGTCGGCGCTTCAAGTGGTCGATGAAACTGGAGGCGGCGCGTTTGGAGATCTCCTCGAGGTTGCACTGAAACACCGCCTGGCATTCCTGGTCGACGTCGCAGCCGCTGTCACGGCCCAGCGATCGGATCATCCAAAGTTGTTTGGGGGTGACCAGGTCGACCACCGTCTTGGCCCGCGGGTCGCTCGGGAAGTTCGGCGTCGGGCTCTCCTGCTCGAGCACGTCGGATTCGCGCTGGTAGAGGTCCCGGGCGATGCCGAACTTGACGGCCGCCCGC
>DATEFT010000969.1:0-3701 GCA_035280505.1 Blastocatellia bacterium
CCGACGAGATGGCGAGCGGGCGAACCTGTCCGCTCTCGAATCCGGGAAAGGGGCGATCGACGGTTGTCGCTTCGGCAGTCGTCGAAGGCGGAACGCCGACCTCGGTCGAAAGCGCCGCGCCGATCGAGATCCCCAACAGCAGGATCCATCTCTTGATCTTCAATCTCGGTTGTCTTGAATGCACACTCATCACTTCACCAGCCTGCTCGGTTGACAGCGTACGAAATACACGAAGCACGCGAAATACCGTGGATCTCGCGTCTTTCGCCTTTCGCCTTTCGCGGTAGAAGAATAAAAGACCGAAGAACTTCGTCAGTCTCTCGAAGTCGGCCCACTACCCGCCTGAATTACGTACGTCCATTGGTTGAGAGGTTGATTGTGGGAATGTTATTTGCTGACTCACCGGCTGCTGGTCAAGTGATCAGTTATTTCCATAGCTACTTTTATTTTCATTGCCCTGCAATGTCACAAAGCGAAGGTAGTGTAGTGTAGCCTCGAAATCATGTCAACTACTTTTATCCGATAACCTGCTTCTTAGTTTCCAGGGATGCTTCATTTAAGGTATACCTAATTAGGGTAACGCCGGAGATCGCCTGACGCGCGCGCGCCGATGTTACACCATCAAGTTACTCAAGGGATCCTTAATTATGGATCCCCTCGGCCCATCGTTATAGATGGGCATAGATGGGCCGGCCGTGTCGCATCTTCTGATGATGAGCTGAGCGCATGATGATCTGGTGATCAGGTCAGGCCGGAGATCGCCGGCCGATCGGGGACCGCCTCGGCGTTCTATCGCCGAACACTCGGATTCGGAGCGTGCGCTCGAAAAGTCTTGAGCTACAGGCATTTGAGGTTTGCCACCGGTTGCGGGCCGGCTGGCCGGCCGGATGGCCTCCGCGGATCCCGAGGCCGACTGAAAATATTTTTCACAAAACGCCGAAAGAGTTTCGACTTTATTCGCACCTTAATATATGGGAGAGAGCCAGGGGAATTCAAATATGCCAAATCCTGTAGCTTGGGAACACACACACGACCTTGAGTCGAGATCCGCTGGTCCGCTTGGAACCGCCGCGCGCCGTTATTCGGCAAGGCCTTCGATAAAGAAAAGCTAAGTCGGAGGGAGTTAAAATAATGCCGCGCGATAGTTACCATATTCAGCACATGAAATGTAACAAGAAAATGGATGGCGATGGCGGTTGCCAGTGATGGTGTTCGAGTCGGTGCGCTATGAGTAGCTCAAGGGTAGCTAATCTTCACATTCTCTTTGACGCATGGCATCTTCCGGCGCCGAAGTATGATGGCGGTGCCGGGTTTGAAGCGATCAAGAGAAGCTCCTGGAAATAGTGATTGACACGGCTCCGACGCCACATTACAGTGATAGCTTAGCGTGATACTGCAAAATAAAAAATAAATGGGTAGCTGATCGTATGATTAACAGCCAAATAATCAGCAACTAGCAGACCCGCAATTGACATATCAACCAATGGACGCACTTAACCCATAGCAGGTGATTGTTCAGGCGCCGAGGGCGTTTAGCGGCAGGCTCTCGGCGATTGTTGCTCGATAAACGACCGAGCGTAGGTCTCGGTGTGCATTGGTCAAGCGGTTAAGGGTCAAGCATTGGATCAGGTGAGCGCGAATGTATCGGGAGAGCCAGACAGAGTACCTAAAATGCATGAACGTGGCCAACCCGGTCTCTGGGAGAGACATCAAAGCCGGGTCGTCAGCAGTAACAGCTAGGGCAGCCATATTTCAACGGATCGAGAGAGGTTCGCTTGGGTACTTTACACTAGACACCGCCTCAGGATAGCCACCTGAGGGCCAGTCTCGGCCTCAACCGGCGCTACCTCAGACCTTATGCATAAATGCCCATATGTTAAATTAGGGAGCTAATATCAGAACAAAACCGAAGTCGTAGTGTCTCGAAGCTGAAGGTCGCAGGGTCGCGATCCGCAGTGAAGGGAGAGGTGTTTTCACCGGACACTCGCGATCGTCTTAAGGTATTAAGAGCGATTCTGATCCAGCCATGAAGATACCATCAGCAGGTAGGAGAAGAGTCAAGGAGTCAAAATCATGTCGACATCGAATAGAGCCGCCGGTTATCCGATCTTGAATCTCGATCAAGTAGAGACCGGACTGTTTCCGTTATCCGCCTCGCAACAGGGAGTCTGGTTTGATCAAATATATTACCGCGATCTTCCGATGTATAACATGGGCGGGAAGCTCCTGATCGAGGGCCCCGTCGACGCCTCGCTGCTCAAAGAGTCCATTAATATCGTCGTCGGGCAGAACGAAGCGCTCCGCCTCGTTCTGCGGGAGGTCAACGGCCGGCCTCTTCAGCAGGTCTCGCCGGTGGCCGAGGTTCCGTTGCCCGTGGTCGATCTCAGCGCCGAGCCCGATCCGGAGGCGGCCGCCCGGGACTACCTGAAACGGGAGTTCCAGCGGCCGTTTCAATTGGAGGACGGCCTGCTCTTCTCCTTCCAGTTGGTTCGCGTCTCACCGGGACGCAGTTACTGGTTACAACGTTATCATCATTTAATAGCCGACGGTTTTAGCGTGCAGTTGATCTGCCAGGCGGTGGCCGCGGTCTACAACCGGTTACTGGCCGGCGAGCCCGCGATCGATTCCCCGGTTCCGAGTTATCGGCAATATATAGATGAAGAGGCGGAGTACCAGGCCTCCGAACGGTTCCAGCGCGACCGGACGTTCTGGCAGGAGCGGTTCTCCGCCCCGCCGGCCCCTCTCTTCCCGCCGTCCGCGAATTCCGGTTCCGCACCGGGGCCCAGCGGAGAGGTCGTGTGGCGGATCGAGCGTCGCCGCTTCAATGAGGCCGCGGAGTATGCGCGAGCGGTGGGCTGCACCATGCCGCACTTCATGCTGGCGCTGGTCGGGGGCTACTTCGCCCGGATCAGCGGCGAGCCGGAGCTCGTGATCGGAGTGCCCATTCACAACCGGCACTCGCCCTCGCAGAAGCGGACGGTCGGAATGTTCGCCTCGGTCTTGCCGTTACGGATCGCCGTCGATCCGGAAGGGCGGTTCGGCGACCTGATGAAGACGATCTCGGCCGAACTGCGCCGCTGCTATAAACATCAACGCCTGCCGATCACCGAGATCAATCGCTTCGCGAACTTGCCCGCCGGCGGCCGAAAGAGCCTGTACGACGTCTCGGTCGCGTTCGACCGGTTCACCTTCGACTATCCGCTCGGGGGCCATCGGACCGAACCCCAGCGCATGTGCTCTGGGTTCGGGCAGACTCCGCTGGCCATCTCCGTGACCGAATACGACCAGCAGGATGAGGTCCTGGTCGTCTTCGAATTCAACTCCAACTGTCTGGCTCTGGACGAAGCGCAGCGGATTCAGGCCCGGATGAACCTGCTGCTGGACTCGATCCTGGCCGAGCCCGACCTTCCTCTCAAGCGGTTGCCGCTTCTCTCGCCGCTCGAATACCACCAGATCTTCGTCGAGTGGAATACGGTCGAGGCGGCCCCGGCCCGCGAACTGTGCGTGCACGAGCTCTTCGAGGCGCGGGCCGAAAAGGACCCGGGCGCCGTGGCCGTGGTCGATGGCGAAGAACGCCTGACCTACGGCCAGCTCAATGCCCGGGCCAACCAACTGGCCCATCACCTCAGGGAGCTGGGGGTGGGATCGGATGTGCGGGTCGCGCTCTGTTTCGAGCGCGGACTCGAGATGATCGTGGCACT
>DATEFT010000970.1:0-2153 GCA_035280505.1 Blastocatellia bacterium
TCGGGGGCTACGCCTGGGCCAACGCCGAGCTGATGCCGGACCTCTGGCTCTGGTACAGTTTCCTGCGGACGGGAAGAGCCGACATCTTTCGGATGGCCGAGGCGATGACGCGCCATACCCAGGAGGTGGATGTCTATCATTTAGGAAAGCTGGCCGGGCTCGGCTCGCGCCACAACGTGCGCCACTGGGGCGACGGCGCGAAGGAGGTGCGGGTCTCGCAGGCGCTGCTCAAACGCGTCTACTACTATCTCGCCGCCGACGAGCGCACCGGCGATCTCATGGACGAGGTCATCAACGCCGATCATAAGCTGGTCGAGGTCGACCCGCTCCGCAAGATCGAACCGAAGACCCAGTATCCGACGCACGCGAGAGTCGGCCCCGACTGGTTCGCCATCTGCTCGAACTGGCTCGCCGCCTGGGAGCGAACCGGCGATACCAGATATCGCGACAAGATTCTGGTCGGCATGAAGAGCCTGGCGGGGATGCCGCACCGGCTCTTCTCGGGCGCCTCTTACGGCTACGACCCGCAGACCAGCCGGCTCTACCTGATTCACGATAACGTCGATGTGTCGCACCTGGCTCCGCTGATGGGTGGACCGGAACTCAGCTTCGAGCTGACGCCGCTCCTCAACCTGCCCGAGTGGAACGAAGCCTGGCTGCACTACTGCGAATGGCTGACGGCGCCGCCGGAAGAACAACGAGCGGCGCTCGGCGCGCCGATGAACACGAGCCGGGGCTACTACTATGCCCGCATGGCCGCCTACGCCGCGTTCATCAAGAAAGATCCGAAGCTGGCCGCGCGAGCCTGGCAGGACCTGCTGACCGTAGGCGGCACGGGTTGCGGCGGAAGACTCTTCCAGCCCCGCCACGTGACCGGCCCCGAAGTGCCGTCGCCGTTCGACGAAATCCCCGGCATCTCAACCAACCGCATCGCGCAGTGGAGCCTGAACGCCATCCAGTTGCTCGAACTGGTGGGCCGCGAACTGCCGGAAGAAGCGGTCGTCAAGTTCGGTCAATGCTAATCGGACCACAAACCGCGAAATACGCGAAACTAACGGCCATTCGCGTATTTCGCGGGTTCCGCCCATTAACTGTTTCATAAACCAACTCCTTTCTATAGCTACGCCTCCGAGTGGAAGACCCTTCCCGACCCGAAGTAGACACCTCTCGCCGGTCCGCCCGCCGTCCGATGATGACGCCCTTGATCACCGATGATTTCATGTGGTTCGCGGTTGAAGAGAACCCCGGTCCGGTGCAAGATATCCGGAACCGATCAAATAATCGCGGCCGCCGGAGCGGAGCGCCGCGTTCCGCTCCGGGGCGATATTTCAGAACCTGGAGAAATCACGATGAAATTGCGGACACTCGGTCTCTGTCTGGTTCTACTGGCCTGCGCCCTCGCGCCGATCGAGCGATCGACGGCCGTCGCGACCAAACATCTACTCTATGTGGCCTCGCCCGGCATCCGCAACTATCTCGAATTCGGCGGAGTCGGCCTGCTCGTCTTCGACATCGACGCGGGCTACAAGTTCGTTCGACGCATTCCCACCTGGGAGGTGCCGGCCGGCAAAGAGGCTGAAAACGTCAAAGGCGTCGTCGCCAATGCCCGAACGGCGAAGATTTATGTCAGCACGCCGAAGCGGATCGCCGCCTTCGACCTGCTCAGCGACAAGAAAATCTGGGACCAGGAGTTCGAGGGCGGGTGCGACCGCATGGCGCTCTCTCCCGACGGCCGAACCATGTACGTGCCGTCATTCGAGGGGCCGCATTGGCTGGTCGTCGACGCCCTGACGGGCCAGGTCCTGAAAAAGATCGTGCTCGATTCGGGCGCGCACAACACGATCTATTCGCTCGACGGCCGGCACGCCTATCTGGCGGGCCTGAAATCGCCGCTCCTGCGGATGACCGACACCGCCACCCACGAGGTCGTGAAAGAGATCGGCCCGTTCAGCAACGTGATTCGCCCATTCACGATCAACCACGCGCAGACGCTCTGTTACGTCAATGTCAACAACCTGCTCGGCTTTGAGATCGGGGATTTGAAGACGGGCCGGAAGCTGCAACGGGTCGAGGTCCAGGGCGTTCAACCCGGTCCGGTCAAACGTCACGGCTGCCCGGCGCATGGGATCGGCCTGACGCCGGATGAACGAGAG
>DATEFT010000971.1:0-6595 GCA_035280505.1 Blastocatellia bacterium
GGGACCGCGAACGCCCGGCCCGGCGATGCCAGCGACATCATCGGCGATCCGATCGGCCGCGAAGGGTTGATGGTCGAACTGGCCGCCGAGATGATCCCTTACACCCCCGAAGAGCTGATCGAGATCGGTAATAAGGAACTGGCCTGGTGCGAGGAGGAGATGAAAAAGGCCTCGCGCGAACTGGGGTATGGCGAGGATTGGCACAAGGCGCTCGAGCATGTCAAAAATCTCTATGTCGAGCCGGGCAAACAGACCGAGCTGATCAAGAACCTGGCGAATGAGGCCATCGAATACGTCGAGAAGAATAATCTGGTGACGGTGCCGCCGCTGGCGCGCGAGAGCTGGCGGATGGAGATGATGTCGCCCGAACGCCAACTGGTCAATCCCTTCTTCACCGGCGGCGAGGTGATCAGCGTCTCTTACCCGACCAGCGGCATGACGCAGGATCAGAAGCTGATGAGCATGCGCGGCAACAACCCGCATTTCTCGCGGGCGACGGTGCAGCATGAACTGATTCCGGGCCATCATCTGCAGGGCTTCATGGCCGCTCGCTACAAACCCTACCGCAGCCTCTTCAGCACGCCGTTTTCGGTCGAGGGGTGGGCGCTGTACTGGGAATTGCTGCTCTGGGACCTAAAGTTTCCCCGAACGCCCGAGGATCGCATCGGCATGCTCTTCTGGCGCATGCACCGATGCGCCCGCATCATCTTTTCACTCAGCTTTCATCTGGAGAAGATGACGCCGCAGGAGTGCATCGACCTGCTCGTCAAGAGAGTCGGTCACGAACCGGAGAACGCCACGGCGGAGGTGCGGCGGTCTTTCGCGGGCAACTACAGCCCGCTCTATCAGGCCGCTTATCTGCTGGGAGGCTTGCAGCTCTACTCTCTGCACAAGGAACTGGTCGATTCGGGCCAGATGACCAATCGAGCCTTCCATGACCGGATCCTCATGGAGAACCGGATCCCGATCGAGATGGATCGCGCGCTGCTGACCAAACAGAAACTGACTCGCGATTACACCTCAAACTGGCGATTCTATAAGTAGTCTGGAAAAGTCTAGAAAAGTCCAGGAAAGTCTAGGAAAGTCTAGAGAAGTCTGAAGAGCATTCCACTCCGTGGGCTCGTCGTCAAGTTCTCCGACTTTTCCAGACTTTTCCAGACTTCTCTAGACTTCCGTTTGGATTTCCATTCCTTCCTGGCAGGGGATCTGGCAACTGCGGCAATGCGCCCGGCCATTGATCGTGACGCGGCATTCGAAGCAGATTCCCATCCCGCACAGCGGGCCGCGCGGGGTTCGGGTGACCGAGCGACGAAAGGTTTCGCGGCCGGACTGGATGATGGCCGCCGAGACCATGCTGCCGGCCGGCACTTTCACCGTCACCCCGTCGATTCGCAACGTGATCGATTCAGGCATGGGCCGCCTCCTTGTAGACGCGGGTGGGCAGATAGGGCTCGATGGGAATGGCCGGCGAGCGTCCCAGAATCTGGTCCGCCAGCAGTCTGGCGGTCCCGAGCGAAGTGGTGATGCCCAATCCCTCGTGCCCGGTCGCGAGATAGAGATTTCCGCGATCGGGCAGCGGGCCGATCAGCGGGAGCTTATCCGGCGTGGCGGCGCGGAACCCCGTCCAGGTGCGGATGGCGGAGAGCTGCGCCAGCCCCGGCATATATTCGACGGCCCGTTCGATCATGCGGCGTAAGATCGGCGGATCGACCCGCCGCTCTTCCACTCCGTACTGGCGCGAAGACCCGATCAGCACCTGTCCGGTGATTCGGGGCTGCACGTTGAACGCGACGGAATCGGAGGTCAGCGAATGGGCGCTCTTCAGATAGCCGAGTTCGACCAGTTGATGCCGCACGAATCCGGGGGCGCGGTCCGTGATGACCAGATGCCCTTTTCGTTTTTGCACGTGGATCCCTTCGGTCAGCGCCGGCGACCAGCAGCCGGCCGCATTGACCGTCAGGCCGGCGTTGATGAACGAGCCGTCGTTCAGCAGGACGCCCCGGTCGAGGAATTTGACCGCCGCCCGTCCCAGGTAGAGAGTCGCGCCGTGCGAGAGGGCGCGTTCGACCAGAAACCGCGCCGCCCCCGGCGGATAGGTGACGCCGTCGGAGGGGACCAGGAGTCCGCCGACCAGATCCGGGCGCAGATGAGGTTCAGCCTCGTAGAGCCGGGCCGGGTCGAGGACCTCGACTTTGACTCCGCGCTCTTCGTAGAAGACCTGTTTGCGTTTGACCTCGGCCAGCTCTTCATCGTCGGCCGCCACCCAGATCGTGCCGCTGGCGGCATATTCGCTGTCGGCCGGCAGCTCTTCGGCCAGTTCGCGCCAGAGGGTTTGCGAATAGTGGGTCAGGGCGAATTGAGCCTCGGAATCGTCCATGACGACGATGTGTCCCATGCCCTCCGCCGTCGCGCCGCCGCCGATCACGTCGGCCTCGATCAGGGCCACCCGCAATCCCTGACGGGCGCACTCGTCCGCGCACGCCGCGCCGACGATCCCCGCGCCCACAATTGCGATATCGTAAATCTCCGAGATCATCTCTATCCCTCAGTGTCGGTGCCGCGGAGGGCGTGGCGATATTGCGAGGGCACGACGCCCAAAGATCGTTTGAAGGTTCGAGTGAAATGGCTCTGATCGCAGAAACCGGCGGCCAGGGCGATCTCGACAATCGGCGTCTCGGTCGCGGCCAACGCGTGGCAAGCATAGTCGATTCGCCGCTGGCGAACGTAGTCGCCGACCGTGCAGCGATATGACTTGTGAAACATCTGCGCTAGATGGACCGGATGCACCTCGACGGCGCCGGCGATCTCCGCGAGGGTCAGCGGTTCGGCGAAACGCTGGTGGATCAGCTCCCGAGCTCGTTGCAGCCAGTTCGGGAGGGAACCGGCGGTCCGGGGGGAACGGCGACGCGAGATCTCGCCGATCATCTCCAGGATCAGGCCCTCGATCACCAGCCCCGAGGCTCCGTCCAGCGGCCCATCTGTCCTGACGAATTCATGATAGAGCCGGCGGGCCAGTAACTCCAGCACCCCGCCGTGGAACTCCGCCGGGGCGTCGATCAAGGCCACCTGTTCGCGAAGCCGATCCATCCATTGCGGCTCGATCTCGATCACGAACGAGTGCCCGCCCGCCTCATGAAAATGTTCGACGTGCGACTCCTCCGCCGGATGGAAGAGCATACTTGAGGCCCGGCATTCGCGCGTCCTCTTTCCGTAAGTCTCCGTATAGGCGCCCTGCAGCACGAAACAGAGCAGCGCCCGATGGTGTGAATGTGGTGGGGTTCGGTAATGCGGCTCATAGACGCGCTCCGACAAGCCGAAACTCCCGACCTTCCGGCTTCTCAGAGGGTGTCCATATAAAGATCCAACAGGCAAACGTTCGGACATGCGGGTGTCTCCTCACGACTCCATTGAGAATCGCTGAACCTCAAGGTACACTCTGACGACGCCAGATGGACCCTTGACCGTTGTACTGCGGAATTTGCCTGGTCTTGACCAAAATGGTGAGAGATTAATCCCTCTCTCGACGCCAATTTCAAACTTTATATGTGTATATGATGTATATTATATCAGGCTGTAACCAATCAGATCTTTCTATTTATCCTGCTTTGTATACAATATGCGACAAGATTTTGTCAAAGAATCCGGTTCAAATGTGAGAAATGTTTGGTGAAAACTAGGGATTCTGGGCATAATCCTAATCTGAAATAGTCGATGGAGCAGGCGTCCTGGACTGAAATGTTCTGAATCAATCAAGTAGACGGAGACTCTCGGTCGACAGTCCCTCAGGAATCGAGAGGGCCGGGTGTTGGACGAACCGCAGAGCAGATCTACCAAAAAACCACGGTATCAATACGGTCGAAAAAGGAGCATGCAATTAAAACAACCTCTAAACTCACATCTAGCCATCCCTCGCCAATCTCTTCCGTCGGCCATTGCCGAGCGGCTGCGTGACAAAATTCTGCGCGGTGAGTTGCGAGAGGGTGAGCAATTGCGTCAACACGTGATTGCCGAAGAGTTCAAGGTGAGCCGGATTCCGGTGCGCGAAGCCTTCCGCCAACTCGAGGCCGAGGGGCTGATCACGATCATCGAGCATCGCGGCGCCGTCGTCTCGGCCCTGTCGCCGGACGAGATCGAAGAGTACTTCGACATCCGGGCCGCCCTCGAATGCGCGATCTTGCGGCATGCCGTCCCGCGGTTGACGGAGGAGGATTTTGCGCAGGCCGGTAAAATTCTGGAAGAGTACGAAGCCGCCATCGACGACGATTCGGACTACGAAGTCTGGGGCGAATTGCATTGGCAGTTCCACTCGACACTCTATGGGGCGGCCGGGCGGACCCGGTTCATGACGTTGATCCAGACGGTCAACAACAACTCGGATCGATACATCCGCCTCCACATTCTCTTCTCGCGCGACGCCTACAGCTACGACAAGTACGAGCACCGCGATTTGCTCGAACTCTGCCGCCAGCGGGACACCGAATCCGCCATCCGCCTCCTGGAACAGCACATCACCAAGGCCGGCCGGGAGATCAAAGAGTTCATCCAACGCGGACAACAATCGTTCGAGACCGTCGCCGAGTAGTTTTGAGAGCTGACGACGCCGACGACGGGTCGGGTGGTCCGCTCGCCAGTATGATTGGACTCTCTTAACTGTTACGGGCAGGTCCCGGGGTCCGGCCATAAGCTGGTTCAATCTCTCCCTAAAATCATTCTAGCTGCTTGATGAGGTTCGATGATCTAATCGGCCCATCATGAGCTCTTAACGACATTTGATTGCTTTTTTGATTAGTTTATTAGGCACAATAGCTTTGCTGGGGTGAATCCTGATCGGAAGAAAGTTCAGCAGTAGACTGATCGCCGTAGAGATCGGTGACAGACCCCAATCAGTGGAGCAGTCGAGACCAGGCATTCGACTGCTCCACTCTCTTTTGGCCCTGCCAGTTCCCGCGACTCACCGTCAAATCGCCGACCATCATCCCGAAGAACCCGATCGATCGATACTCTCAGATACGAGTGAGATCGCGCGGCCGGTCAGCTCCGGTCTTTTCATCCATTGAAAAATCCGGGCAGTCGGGTTAGTTTGTCCAGGAATATGGCCACCATGATCAGAGCAGAACGGAAGCCGGCGATTAATGTCGTCAGCCTGTCGAAGAGTTTCGGCGGGCAGCAGATCCTCTCGGGGATCAGTTTCGATATTGCCGACGGCGAGGTGCTGGTGGCGCTGGGGCCTTCCGGGAGCGGCAAGACCACCCTGCTCAAGATCATCGCGGGGCTGGAGCAGGGCGACTTCGGAGAGATCTATTTTAACGGTCAAGTAGCGCATCTACTGCCGCCGCAGTCTCGCGAGCTGGGCGTGGTCTTTCAGGATCACGCGCTCTTTCAGCGCAAGACGGTCGAGCAGAACATCGCTTTCGGATTGGAGACGCGCAAGTTGGACCGGCGCGAGATCCGCCGGGTCGTGGATGAGATGTTGGCGCTCATCAATCTGGAATCTCACCGCAAGCGATATCCCTCGCAACTCTCCGGCGGCCAGCGGCAGCGAGTGGCGCTGGCGCGCGCGCTGGCCTTCAAACCGGCGGCCATGCTCTTCGATGAACCGTTCAGCGCGCTCGATGCCGTGACCCGGCTCGAATTGCGGCGTGAGATCCGCACCCTCCTCCGCGAGATGAATATCCCGGCCTTCTTCATCACCCACGACCAGGAAGAAGCGCTGGAACTGGCGGACCGGATTCTGGTGCTCAATCAGGGGCAGATCGAACAGATCGGCACGCCGTTCGAGGTCTACAATCATCCGCGCAATGAATTCGTCGCGACCTTTCTGGGGGCGGCCAACGTGCTGCTCGGGCGCTGGAGCGAAGGCAAGGTCGTGATGGGGCGAGTCCGGTTGTCGGCGGTCCCCGACGCGCCGTTGCTGGCCGAGCGCCAGCCCGTCAAGATCATCTTCCGTCCGGAGGACGTGGTGATCAACTTTCAATCGCAGTTGCTCAACACGCCTTACATTCTCGGGCGGGCCGTCATCGAAGACCTCTCTTATATCGGCCACAGCGAGCGGTTGATCGCGCGCCTGGCCCTCTGGGCGCATCAAACGGTGGAGTCGGGCCTGCCCCTGCCGCGCCTGAAACCGATCACGATGGGCGACGATCCACAGGTCGAAGGGTTCCCCATCGTCATCACGCGCAACAAGTGGGACGCCACCGAGATGGAACTGACGGTCGGCGACACGATCGTGGTCGGGCTCAAGGGCTATCGGCTGCTGCCGCACTATCCGCTGCGCAGCGAAGCCGGGGCGAAAGTTCACCGGTGAACGATTTCGGGCTCCGAACCGCCGCCGGATTTTGATTGACTTCCCCCCGCCCCTGAAGTATAAACTCCTATTTGACTAATAGGAATTACTCATTATGAACGTTTCGACCAAAAGCGAATACGGACTCCGGGCTTTGATCTACCTCGCCAGCAATAGTGAGCGCGAGGCGATCCCGGCTCGCGAGATCGCCGAGCGGTGGAGCGTTCCCGTCAAATATCTCGAACAGATTCTCAAATCCCTTAAAGAAGCCGGTTTAGTCGTCAGTCAGGTCGGGGTGGGCGGTGGTTATCG
>DATEFT010000972.1:0-5151 GCA_035280505.1 Blastocatellia bacterium
GGTGGTTGGTCTCTCTTCTCATCGGTCACCTCCTAAAGCTTTTTCGAAGTCCGCTCTGGCCGCCCAGAAGGCGAGCAGCGTCTGTTGGTATTGATTGTCCGCTTCGGTCAGCGTCGTCTGCGAGTTGAGGACGTCGTTGAGCAGCGCGGCCTGCAGCCGGTAGCGATCGGTCATGACCCGCAGTTTTTCGGCGGAGGCCTCCTGGGTCAGGCGATTGACGACCAGCAGTTGACGCGCCTGCTGCATCTTGCGGTATTTGGCGTTGACCTCGGTCCGCACGGCGTTCTCGGCTTCGCGCAGCGCGAGCGCGGCCTGTTCGATCGACCGCCCCTTCTCCGAGATCTCGCGTTTCTTGCGCCCCCAATCGAAGGGTTCCCAGCTCACGCTGACGCCGACGCTGGCGACGTTCTTCGGCACGAAGTTGGTGTTGAACGGGGAGACGTAGTTGAGGGCGAGCCCGACCTCGGGAATGAGTTCGGATCTCTTGATTCGCCGGTCGTACTCGGCCTGTTTGAGTTTCAATTGAGCCTCGCGAATCTCCGGGCGCTGCTGCAGCGCGTATTCGCGGGCGCTCGCCAGGTCGGTCTCGTAACCGCTGAGCGCGGGGACCGGGCTCACGTTGAAATCGGTCTGGAGGTCGCGCCCGAGCAGTTGATTGAACTGTTCTTTCTGGGTTGCCAGTTGATCGCGCAGCGTCAGCGCGTCGTACTGCGCTTTCTCCAGCCGCACGTGGACCTCCAGGCTGTCGGCCTTCAACGCCACCTGCTGGACGACGTATTCGCCGGTCACGCGGTCCAGCTCCTGGTAGCGGCGGATCGATTCTTCCATCGCCTGCAGGGAGCTCTGCGTTTGCAGGATGGCGTAGTAACCGCGCCGCACGTTGTTGGTAATCGTCTGTTGCTGCAACCTCAGTTGCTGCCGGGCGATCTCCTGCCCGACGCCTACCTGTTTCAGGTTGAGCCGGATGCGGTAGAGCTGCGACAGCGGCTGAACGATCTGGCCGCTGAGATAGACGGTCGGGCGGCGGGGCGTGGTGATCTCGGTCGTGTTGTTCGGGATCGGCCCGATGCCCGGATATGAGCCGAAGGTTCCCGGCTCGAAGGTGAAGGTGATCGGCGTCATCAGTTGCGCCGCCAGGGTGTAGAACTTGAACTCCGGCAGCCGCCTGGTGCGCAGCGCCGCGAGCCGGTCGGAATATTTCTCGACCTCGATCTCCGCGCTCTTGACCTGTCGGTTCTCGCCAAGTGCCAGGGCGACGGCCTGCTCCAGGGTCAGCGTGTCGGCGGGCGCCGCCTGTCCGAACGCGGCGGGGGCACAGCCGCCGAAACAGGCCAGCAGCCACAGCACGGTTCGTAATGATCTGCTAGCGAACATACTCCTCCTCACCGGAACCGGGTCATCCGCGTGACCAGCTCCGCCATGGATCGATCGATGATGGTTGAAATTACTCTATCCTTCTTTGACCGCGGTCTTCACTGGAGGCCATTTGATTCGGGATTGATGGGGTTGTTGGTCAAGCCGTCGGACTTCTCGCTCTCACTCTTGCCGAAAGCCTCGGAGATGCCGAGCATCAGGATGATTGCACAGAAGCCGATGAATAACAGCATGAATAACGTCACCACGATACACACGATCTTTTCTTAACCCTTTCTTTACTCTTCTTGCTTCGAGCCGTTGGGCTCTTCCATTTTACCGGCCAACTGTGCCGCCGTCTCGGCTGCAACCTTGGCTTCTTGCGACACTCGTCAGTAGAGCAATCTTCCGGCCATCAGACCAGCGCTCGCGGCCCGCAAATCAAGCTTCTGAAAATAAACAGGTTAGATTTACGAAGCGTCGAGGGCGGGGAAGTGACGACGACCACTGCCGAAAAGTTTGATGCTGAAATGTCGGCACTTGCCGAAATGTCGGCAGAGCGTTGGCGCTACAGTTGGTAGACAAACCGCGAAGATGCGGAGTGGGCGAAATCAGAGCCCTTTCGTGTGTTTCGCGGTCTATGAAAAAAACAAAGAACCTCCTCTTTCGAAGTCATAATTGACTTTTGCTAAGAAGGGCTCTAGGATGACCGCGCCGACATGACCATCAACTCAAAAAAACGGTTCAGGTTGCACGGGGCCGCCGTCGCGCTGGCGCTGATCGTGGGCTGGCTCTCGGCGCCGCTCTCGTTGATCGCCTGGGAACCGGATGTGTGTGAGATGGAGTGTTGCATTGCGGAGGGCCATTGCTGCTGTGCCACGCACCACGCTTACGTCAAAGGGCGTGAGCCGAAGCCGGGCCCGGTGACGATGACCAGAGAGACGGGGCTGATCGCGCCCTGCCCGGCCGGTCGCACGGGGGCCACGACTACGGCCCGCAACTGTCTGCCGCAGGCCACGCCGGCGGTCTCACCGCTGATCGAGATCACGACCATCACTTTTTCGCTCCACCGGCATCGCGTTCCGTTGGACTGCTCGTTTCAAGCACAACCGTCATCGCCACGCGCTCCTCCCAGCCGCGAAGCGGCATTCTCCTGAGAGATCTATAGCTTCACCGTAAATCGATCCGGGGCGTCTTCGCGCCCGGAATCCGGGCTTGTTACATCAGATCTTGGCCGAACTGCGGCCTCCGGCAAAGGGCTTTCTCGTTTATATCCTTTCTCTCTTTGTCAGGGGGCCCCCGGCAATGCGGCCGGCCGGAGCGTCGTCTGTCAGACCGGCGCTCCGGCTTTCTTCATCTGACGGCGGCCAAGATCGGGCCGTTTCCGGTGCCGGGAGATCCCTCATACCGCTTATAGTATTGACACTCGTTCCCGGGCACATTATATTGTAGTCGCTTTCGGTGCGCGACCGGCTCGGGCCGGCCGCACGGTAAGAGGGAATCCGGTGCAAATCCGGAGCTGCCCCGCAGCGGTGAGCAGGAACGAAGATCGTCAACGGCACTGGCGACCATGCCGGGAAGCGACGATCGGTAGGGAGTTACTTGTCATCTGAAGCCTGCAAGTCCGAAGACCTGCCGGAAGCCTGCGTCATCAGCGCAGCCATTGCCTGACTTTTTCGAGGGAAGAAGATGGCACACAGATCGAACTGCCGGGACGTGCGTCTCTCTATTCTTCTGTCTACCCGCTTCCCCATCTGATACCCGCATTTTTAAGAGTTCGTGAACCACAGGTTGCGCGGTGCGCCGGCCGGGCGGCGCTCTGTGTCCAACCGTGACCGAGAGTAAGGAGACCAGGTTGTGAAAGCATTCGCGCCTCTCGAAACGAAGCTATCGACCGTCGAATCCGCGCCGACCACCATGCGCGTGCGCAAACGCAACGGGACGCTCGAGCCGGTCGACGTCAATAAGATTGTGCGCGCCGTGGGGCGCTGCTGCACGGAGCTGCAGGCGGTCGATTCGATCCGGGTCGCCACCAAGACGATCGGCGGCCTCTTTGATACCGCGACCACCAAGGAACTGGATCGCCTGTCGATCAATACCGCGGCCTCCCTGATCGTGGAGGAGCCGGAGTATTCCCGGCTGGCGGCGCGGCTGCTGGCGACCTACGTCGACAAGGAGGTCCGGAACCAGGAGATTCATTCGTTCTCTCAATCGATCAGCGTCGGGCACCAGGCGGGCTTGATCTCCGCTCAGATCGCGGAGTTCGTGGCGGCCCACAGCCGCAAACTCAACGACGCCATCGAACCGGACCGGAGCGACCTCTTCGAGTATTTCGGTCTGCGCACGGTCTATGACCGCTACCTCTTGCGCCATCCCACGCGGCGCGACGTGCTGGAGACGCCGCAGTACTTCTTTCTGCGGGTCGCCTGCGGGCTGGCGCAGAACGTGGGAGACGCGATCGCGCTCTACCGGCTCTTCTCTTCGCTCGAATACCTGCCGAGCACGCCGACGCTCTTCAACTCGGCGACCAACCATCAACAGCTCTCCTCCTGTTTCCTGCTCGATTCGCCGCAGGACGAACTGGAATCGATCTATCGCAAGTACACGGAGGTTGCGCTGCTCTCGAAGTTCGCGGGCGGCATCGGCGTCGCCTATCACCGGGTGCGGGCGAAAGGCTCGCTGATCCGGGGCACCAACGGCCATTCCAACGGCATCATCCCGTGGCTCAAGACCCTCGATTCGTCGGTCGCCGCCGTCCATCAGGGCGGGAAACGCAAAGGCGCCTGTTGCGTCTATCTGGAGAGCTGGCACGCGGACGTCGAGGAGTTTCTCGAATTGCGCGACAACACGGGCGACGAGGCGCGCCGGACCTACAATCTGCACCTGGCCAACTGGGTGCCGGATCTCTTCATGCGGCGCGTCGAGGCCGATCAGGTGTGGTCGCTCTTCGATCCCAAGCTCGTGCCGCAACTGCCGGATCTCTACGGCGAGGAGTTCGAGCGGGCCTACCTGGAGGCGGAGGCGCAGGGGCTCTTCGCGAAGCAGGTCAAGGCGCGGGATCTCTATCAGCGGATGATGAAGACGCTGGCGCAGACCGGCAACGGCTGGATGACCTTCAAGGACGCGAGCAACCGGAAATGCAATCAGACCGCGCAGCCGGGGACGGTGGTCCATCTCTCGAATCTGTGCACCGAGATCATCGAGGTGACCTCGCCGGCCGAAACCGCCGTCTGCAATCTCGGCTCGCTCAACCTGAGCCGGTACGTGACCGGCGGCGAGTTCGATTTTGAGAAGCTCGCCCGGAATGTGCGGCTCGCGATGCGGGCGCTGGATCGGGTGATCGATATCAACTATTACGCGGTCCCGACCGCCGTCACCTCCAATCAGCGTTGGCGCCCGGTCGGATTGGGCGTCATGGGGCTGCAGGACGTCTTCTTTCAAATGGGAATGCCGTTCGATTCGCCGGAGGCGCTCGCGCTTTCGACCCGCATTCAAGAGGAGATCTATTACCAGGCCTTGCTGGCTTCGTGCGAACTGGCGGAGGAATCGGACCCGCATCCCGCTTTCGCCGAGACCCGCGCGGCCCGCGGCGAACTGCAGTTCGATCTGTGGGGCATCCGGCCCGGATCGGCGGGACGGTGGGAGACCCTGCGCGAGCGGATCCGAAGATCGGGGCTGCGCAACTCCCTGTTGATCGCGGTCGCGCCGACGGCGACCATCGCCTCGATCTGCGGGTGTTACGAATCGATCGAACCTCAGGTCTCCAACCTCTTCAAACGCGAAACGATCTCCGGCGAT
>DATEFT010000973.1:0-6515 GCA_035280505.1 Blastocatellia bacterium
GAGCGGAATTTCAGGCTGCGCAATCTGGCGATGGATGCGCTGATCGGCCTGATCGATGATCTGAAAGCCGCCCGGGGCGCCGGTCAATCCGATCTCCAACTGGCCCCCGCCCGCGACTTTCAACGCCGCGCCCAGTTCTACCTGGACTTCGTCGAGGCCGAGAACTCGACAGGTTTCCACGCCCCGCAAGAGGCGGCCCGAATCCTGGGTGAGTCGATCAACTTCTCGCGCCAAGGCCAGGTTTCGCTACGGGACCTCAAAAAATCTTCGGGCAAGTGAGATCCCGAGGCCCGGTCACCGAGTACTTTGCTAACTAAGTTGTTTGACGCTGCCGCCTGTTTCACGGGCTCAGGCCCATCGTTGGCAGGACCTGGGGTTCCGTTCGGCTCCGCCTCACTCCACCCCCAGGCTTTACTCTTTCGCGCGCTCCGCGCGCTACAGGTCAAACAACTTAGTTAGCAAAGTACTCAGTCGGAATAGCATTTGAATCGAGATCGCGCTCGACCAAACCAGGGGGCGGGAAATTCCACATCTTTCCGCGAAAATCCGCAACGGAATGTCGGATCCAGGCGGTTCCGATCTGCTGGGCGGAGAACCTGCCAGGCGGCCTGTGGCGCCGGTCTCAATCGATCAGTGGCATTTTGTTTGCTTTGACAGGAGATGAGTTGATCGCCATGGGTGATTTGGCGCACTTTGAGATCTGAGCAAAACTAAAATCCACGGAGCGCGGAATGAAGGTCCCAAGCTGACATCGGCTTGAGCCAAGGATGGAGATATGCCTAAAGAAAAAGTGTTGGTTGTCGATGATGAGCCGATGATTCGTTGGTCGCTGAGAGAGGCTCTGGATTCCTGGGGATATCAGGCGATTGAAGCGGATTCAGGCGAGCGGGCGCTGGCGGCCCTGACCGATCCGCAGATCACGACGGTCCTGCTCGACATCAATCTGCCCGACAGTTCCGGTCTGGATCTATTGCGGGAGATCAAGCGCCGCCGGCCGCGCCTGGCCGTGATTATGGTGTCGGCGGAAACCTATTACGACACGGCCGTCTCGGCTTTGCGCGGGGGCGCGGACGATTTCATCGGAAAGCCGATCCATCTTGACGAATTACAATTTGCGGTCGGTCGCGCGGTTGAAGCGGCCAGGCAATTGGGGGCGCCGCCCATGGTCGAGAGGCTCAAAGTTTTGATCGTCGGCGATTCCGTGAAACGAACTGACGACCTGCAATCGGTGATCAATCCCAATGAAGCTGAAATTACCAGTATCGTTTTTCCGGAAGAGTGGGAATCTGCCGCCGCCAACCGTTACGATCTGGCTTTGGTCGATCTCGATTCGGAGTTGCTGGAATCTTTGTTCAAGGTGATTCGGGCCAATCACCGACAGGGTGAAATTCTCGTGTTGGTTGAGAAGAGCCGGGTGGCCGAAGCGACCAATCTCGCCGGTCTGCTGCCGAAGTATCGCGCCATGCCGGTCGGCCGCGACGAGATGATTCGCCTGGCGCGTCGCCGAGCCATCTCCGCCGTCAGCCGCGGGCAGGCCCAGAGCTTGCTGTGAGGGAGGTCGCAACACCCGGAGGCGCGATCTCCGCCGCCTGGCCATCGGCTTTCAATCCGTCGGCTGAGACTCTTCAAGCTTCTTCAATCGGTAGCGAAGCTGATCGCGCGAAATGCCCAGCAATTCCGAGGCGCGGGTTTGATTGTTCCCGCTCCGCTCCATGGCCTGGCGCACCAACGATAATTCGACCTGCTCCAGGTCAATGCCGGTGACCGGCAGTTGAAAAGTCCGAGACTTCGGCCCGGCGGATGGCGGCTCGGCCGCGACCGCCGCCGTAGGGCTGTGGGGTTCGGCTTTGATCAGGTCGCGAGGCAGCCACTCGACGGTGATCAGATCGGACTCTTCAAGAATCATCACCCGTTCGATGACGTTGCGCAGTTCGCGGACATTTCCGGGCCAGCGGTAACGGCGGAAGATCTCTTCGACTTCCCGAGTCAGACCTTTGACCCGTTTTCGCAACCGTTCGTTGAAATGCGATAGGTAGTATTTGGCCAGCAGCAGGACGTCACCCTCTCTCTCTCTCAACGGAGGCAGGTCGATCTGGATGACGGAGAGACGGTAATAGAGATCCAGTCGGAAACGCCCCGCCTCGCTCTCGGTCTTGAGATCGCGGTTGGACGCGGCGATCACGCGGACATCGAGCGGTAAGTCCTTTAATCCGCCGACCCGGCGGAACGAACCTTCTTCCAGCACTCTCAGCAATTTCGCCTGCAACCCCAACTCCAACTCGCCGATCTCGTCCAGGAAGAGCGTCCCTTCCTGGGCCTGCTCGAAGAGGCCCTCTTTGCGCGCGCGGGCATCCGTAAAAGCGCCTTTTTCGTGGCCGAACAACTCGCTTTCGATCAAGGTCGCCGGGATGGCCGCGCAATTGATCGCGATGAAAGGTTGATCGGCACGCCCCGAACTGTAATGAGTGGCTTTGGCCACCAGATCTTTTCCGGTCCCGCTTTCACCCAGCAGCAGGACCGAGGAGGCCTCGCTCGCCGCGACCTTGCGCGCCAGGCTCATCATTTCGATCATGGCCGGCGATTGACCGATGATCTGATCGAAGCCGAATCTCTGTTCCTGCTGGCGGCGCAATTGCCGAATCTCCCGCCGGAGGCGCCCTAACTCGAGGCCATTCCGGATCGTAACCTGCAATTCGCCCAGGCTGATCGGTTTGCCGATGAAGTCGTGGGCGCCGCCTCGCAAGGCGGCAATCGTATTGTCGAGTTGGACGTTACCGGTAATCATGATCACGATGGCCTGCGGCTGGCGCTTCTTATATTCCAGCAGGGCGTCGAGCCCCGAGCCGTCCGGCAGATTGATATCCTGCAGGACGGCCGATGGATGCTCCGCCTCAAACAGTTCCAGCGCCTCCGCGACGGTCCCGGCTTCCAGCGGCTCGTAACCCCATCCGCGCAGCGCTTCGATCAGCGTATAACGAATGGCTGACTCATCATCAACTACGAGCACTTTCTCTTTTGGCATAGTCTTAATCTTTCGAACAAATATTCTTCCCACAGGCGATCTTTAACGGCAATTTCGGCGAACACACTGTAAACCACGAGGCGGCGAATCACAAAATCCGAGGTCTGCCGGATGTGGGCCAATACTTGGGATAATAAATTTCTTGAAGTTTTGATAAGGAACTTAATTTCCAAAGAATTCAAATTCCAACAACCAAAGAAATCTCAAGCCCCTTCTCCTGAGCCTTGGCCAGTTGGCATGGTTCTGGCGATAATTATGGCCGGCCTGATCTCTGTAGAGATTTGGTCGCCGACTCAGATCTAGGAATTGAACAAAGGACTTGACATGAAATTTCTCCGCTGAGTTGAACCGCGATCGCAAGGGTTGCGATGGTTCTGTCTTCGTTAGCCTTCCCGCCTCTTCGGAGTGCGTCCGGCTCCGAAGTCGGCATGATTAACGGATTTCCAGTCGCCAGGTTGGCTTGGGCGCGTGTGGTCTCGGCAGCGGCTTCGGCTTGAAGCCGTCCGTCGGGCCACCGGCCGCGCCAACTGAGGAGGATGACGTTGATGGTTACATCCACGATCCCAATTTATGTCGAACGCCTTGAGCAGATCGCCAAGGACCTGATTGCGCCGGCGGCGGCCGAGATCGACCGCAGCGGCGCTTTTCCACGGGCTTCGCTGGCAGCTCTGGGGCAGGCGGGGCTGCTGGGCCTGATCAGCAGCCCGGAAGTCGGAGGCATGGGCCTCGGCCACAGGGCTGCGGTACAGGTTGTCGAACGGGTCGCGCGCGACTGTGGTTCGACCGCGATGATCCTCTGCATGCATTATTGCGGCGCGGCGGTTATTGAAGCCCATGGCCGGCGGGGCGCACGTGAAGCTATTGCGCGCGGCGAGCACCTGACGACCCTCGCTTTTTCCGAACGCGGATCGCGCAGTCAGTTCTGGGCGCCGCTGAGCACCGCCGTCAGCGAGGGGCAGCACGTGCGGCTGGATGCCCACAAGAGTTGGGCGACTTCCGCCGGGCAGGCCGATTCATACGTGTGGTCCAGCAAACCGCTGGCGGCGGACGGCGCGAGCACGATCTGGCTGGTGCCGGCGCAGGCGGCCGGGTTACGCATCGACACGCCGTTCGATGGAATGGGCCTGCGCGGAAATCATTCGTCGCCGATCGAGGCTGAAGGTGTCATGATCGATGAGGAAGCCAGACTTGGAGCGGATGGGCAAGGATTTGAGATCATGATGGGGATCGTCTTACCCTATTTTCAGTTGATGAACACCGCGGTTTCTCTCGGGATCATCGAAGGCGCAATCCAAAGTACGATCGCCCATCTAACCGGAACCCGATATGAGCATCTCAACCAAACGCTGGCCGATTCTCCGGTCAACCGCGCCCACCTCGCCAAAATGAAGATCCGGGCCGACCTGCTGCGGACTTTGTTGGATGATACGCTCTCGGCGCTCGAAACCGGGCGCGCGGACACCATGCTGCGAGTGCTCCAGAGCAAGGCGGCGGCGGGTGAGATCGCCATCGAAGTGACCGACCTGGCGATGCGGCTGTGCGGCGGCGCGGCTTTCCGCAAAGAGGTCGGCGTGGAACGGAACTTCCGCGATGCGCGCGCCTCGGCCGTGATGGCGCCGACCGCCGACGCTCTCTATGATTTTATCGGCAAGGCTCTGACGGGCCTGCCGCTCTTCGGATAGGTCCTATCTGCTTATGAACGACAATCTTCTATTACTTGGCGCAGTGGCTTATGACCCGAAGGTCGTCACGATCTGGGATGGGTTTAAGGAATGGTTTCAAAAACATGGTCTGGGCTTCGATTATCTGCTCTACTCGAACTATGAACGTCAGGTCGAAGCCCACCTGGCCGGGCACTTTCATGTCGCCTGGAACTCGCCGCTGGCCTGGGTGCGGGCTGAACGGATGGCCAGAGCGCAAGGCAAACGCGCGGAAGCCATTGTCATGCGCGACACCGACCAGGATCTGACCTCGGTCATTGTGGTCAGGCAGAATTCGCCGATCCAATCCATCGCCGACTTGAAAGGCCGGAAAATCGGCAGCGGGGCTCTCGATTCACCACAGGCGACGCTGCTTCCGCTCTCTCACCTGCGGGCCCATGGCGTCGCCCCGGACGCGGACTACGACGTCGTGTTGCACGATCTGCTCGGCGGTAAGCACGGCGATCATATCGGCGGTGAGCGAGAGGCCGCGCGGGCTTTGATGGCGGGCACCGTGGACGCCGCCTGTATGATCGACTCCAACCATCTACTGTTCATCAATGAAGGCACACTCCCGGCCGGCGCGACCAGGGTCTTGGCACAGACGGCCCCCTACGATCATTGCAATTTCACGGTGCTCAATGATGTGCCGCCGGGGCCGGTCGCTCGTTTTCGGGAGTTGTTGCTCGGAATGTCATACGAGGATGCCACCGTCCGTCCGCTGCTCGATCTGGAAGGGCTGAAGAAATGGAAGCCGGGACGGATCTCCGGCTATCGCGCATTGGAACAGGCGGTCGAGGAGATGGCCTTTTATGACGAACACGGAAACATCACCGTCGCGAATTATCGATATTGAGGGGCTCTCGTTCACCTCCGGCGCGCACCTGCTGATCAACCGGGTCTTGCGCGAATTGCCGGCCGGCGGCCGGCTCGGAGTGCGCGCCGAGTCCCGGGATTTCGCCGTGCATCTGAGAGGTTGGTGTCGAGCGCAGGGGCATGAATATCTGGATGGCGACGAGTCGGTTACGGCCTGGATCGTGCGAGGAGGAGCGGCGTCCGGACGCTGGTCTCAAGCCGAGCGTGCGGGCGGGATCGATTCCGGATCGAGTGATGCCGTATTGGATGCGCCATCACTCAACTGGGGGTTGGCCGCGCGCGGGGCGCTCGTCGAGGCGGGGGGACCGGAGTTCCATTATCGATTGCGAAACAAAGAACAAGTTTGGGCCGGGAACGTCCCGAAACTGTATGCGCAGGCGATCGACGCCCAATGGAACCCGAATCTCTCGATCGACTGGGGAGAACAATTCACGCTGGACGAAGAGGTCGAACGAGCCGTGGTGCAGGTGATGACCTATCTGATTGAAAACGAAAATGCCGCGTTGCAGACGCCCGCTCGTTTCATCGCTCAGATTCATCCGCATTTCCGGGAAGTCCTTCAATTGCTGGCCCTGCAGATTGTGGACGAGGCTCGCCACATCGAAGTCTTTACGCGCCGGGCCTCCTTATCCGGCAATCCACTGGGCTTGTCTGCCGTCAGCGGGCAGCAGTCGCTGAAGACACTTCTGGATGAGCCGGATTTTGCGACCGCTTCCTTTCTGCTCTCGGTGTTGGGGGAGGGAACGTTCCTGAACCTGCTCTGGTTTCTCGAACAGCACGCTCCGGATCCGATCACGCGCCGAATCGCCCGGCTGGTCGCGCAGGACGAAGCCCGCCACGTCGCCTTCGGGGTCGGCCATCTGCAATACCAACTGGCGGCGGATCCCTCGCTCCGCGATCGCCTGGCCCAGGCCATG
>DATEFT010000974.1:0-9754 GCA_035280505.1 Blastocatellia bacterium
CCTCTCCCATGAACATGAAAAGTATGTTCGATTCATTGATCGTTTGGTTTCAACCCTGAGTCTCAGGTTAAAAATCAACATCCTCTTCTTCGGTTCAGCCACCATGAAGAAGCGTCAAAAGCGGAAAGGCAATGAGCCGGACGCCTGTTTTTACGTGCAGACTGCCGGCGTCATCGGCAATCGGATCCATCTCAGTATGGAGGTGGACCCGCCACCGGATGTTGCCGTTGAGGTTGACGTTCATCATGACTCCCAGGACAAATACTCGATCTATGCCGCGTTCGGCGTTCCTGAAATCTGGCGTTACGACGGGGAAGAGATGAAAATTTACCTCCTGGAAGATGGACGATATGTCGAGTCTCCGACCGGTTCGGCGTTGCCGATGCTGACGGCCGGCATCCTCACCGAGTATCTGGCGCGATTGCGCGAGGAGGGCGAGTTCAACACGATCCTCGCTTTCGACGCCTGGTTGCAATCCCTCCCGCAATAGCCGTTCAACCCCACTCTTCTTCGCTACTCGCTTCGTAAAGTCATGGCCGGATCGATTCTGGCTGCGTCGCTGGTTTGAGCGCCGAGGGCCATTCGCACGCCGATCTCCCGCGCGCGCCGCGCGACGGAGTGGGCCATCACGCCGATCAGGCGGATCAGCCGGAGATCTGGGGGACGCCCCCGCCGGGTCTCTCCTCCGGGCTTCTTCATCGGTCTCTACTCCTGAGCCGGTTTCGGTTTGCGCATCGGTTCCGCCCGGTTGGACTCCAGGAGGCGATAGCGTTGGAGCGCCTCGGCCAGCGCCTGGGTGCCTTCTCGCGTCAGTTCGTAGTACTTGCGCGGCGGCCGCAACTCCTGCTGCGCGATCGCCTGCTTCTCCCATTTCGACCGGACGAACCCCGCCTCCTCCAGGCGGCGCAGGGCCGGATAGACCGTCCCGCTGGGCAGCCCCGTGATGTCCATAATGTCGAAACCGTACCGGTAACCGTGATCGAGCGCCTGCAGGATCACCGCCACCGAATAGGAGAGATATCCTTTGCCCATGACCCACTCCTTTCTCGGTTCATTGACTACTTGTATAGCTTACTACATATGTAAGGTCAAGCGGCCCGGCGACCAGGTGAAAAGATCGGGGCGGTGAAGAATGGTCCGTCTATAGTTCGGGCAGTTCGGGCGTGCGATGTTCGTGATGGGCGAGGTCCTCGACGCTGCCGGTCGGGATGAAGAACGCGATGATCGCGCCGATCACGACCATGGCGAAGACGAAGGCGAAGGCGAGGCGAAGCGAGCCGGCCAGCGCGTGCTGCAGGAAGGCGGCGACCGCCGGCGAGAGCGATTGGCGGGTCTCGGGCCGCACGATCGACCCGATGTCGGCGTGATCGGTCAGGCGCGAGATTTCGACCGGGGCGCCCCGGAGCAGGCGGCCCAGCCGCCACGTCAGGAGCGATCCCATGATCGCGGTGCCGAAAGCGGCGCCGATGCTGCGCGCGAATTGGACGGTGGAGGTCGTGATGCCGACCTGGTTGCGGGGCGCGGCGTGCTGTGCCGCGAGCATGAGGGTGACGACCGTCAATCCGCCGCCCAGTCCCAGAAAGACGGCATAGCCCGAGAGTTCCCAGCGGGTCGTTTCGGTGGTGACTCGCGCCAGCAGGGCCGAACCGACCAGCAGAAAGCCCATGCCGATCAGCACCAGCGGCCGATAGCCGAAATAGAGGATCAAGCGGCCGCCGATGATGGAGGCCGTCATCCAGGGGATGATGAACGGGACCAGGATTCTGCCCGCTTCCGCCGCGTTGGTGCCGATCACGGCCTGGACGAAGAGGGGCAGGAACGACATGATCCCGAAGAGCGCCATCATGGCGAAGAAACCATGCACCGTGCTGACCGCGATCATGCGGTTCTTGAAGATCTCGAACGGCAACAGCGGCTCGGGATGCGACCTTTCGAGGCGGATGAAGATCAGCATCAGCGCCAGGGAGAGCGCCAATCCCGTCAGATTGAGGAACAGGGAGAATCCCGACCCACGCTCGATGACGAGCATCAGCATCACCAGCGAGCCGGAGAGCGTGAGGGTCCCCGCATAGTCGATCGAGATCTTGTCGCGCCGCTCATACCGTTCCCGATAGGACCACCAGACCAGGCCCCAGGAGAGCAGACCGACCGGCAGGATGATGTAGAAGCACCAGCGCCAGGAGAGCCTGGTGTAAGCGGTCAGATAGCCGCCGACCAGGGGGCCGACGATGCTGGAGAGGCCCCACATGCCGCTGAAGAGCGCGATCAGCTTGGCTCGCTGTTCGAGCGTGAGGATGTCCGCCACGATGGTCATCGAGACCGGATAGAGCGCCGCGGCGCCCAGTCCCTGGATCACGCGGAAGGCGATCAACTGGCCCATCGAATGGGCCGTGCCCGCGAGCGCCGAACCGATGATGAAGAGCGCCAGTCCGCCGAAGAGCGCGGGGCGCCTTCCGATCAGATCGGCGGTCTTGCCCCAGACCGGAATCATGATCGTGGCCGAGAGCACATAGGCCGCGAAGACCCAGCTATAGATCTCGATCCCGCCGAGGCTGGCGACGACGGTCGGCATGGCCGTCCCGATGACGGTGGCTTCGAGCCCGCTCATAAAGAAGGCCATCGCCACACCGATGACGGTCATCAACGTGCGGAGATCGGTGATGGAGGTCCGTTCAAACTCTGTGGATACGGGGGGCATGGAGACTGCTCTATCCGGCTTATGACTTGCTCAGGAATTTTTCTACGCCCGCCCGGCAATCAGGGGTCAGGCGCGCGATGGTGTTGGTTTGCACACCGGCTTGCAGGGCCTGTTCGAACGTCATGGCCTCGGTTTGATAGAGCAGCGATTTGGTGAGGGCGATGGCGGAACCGCTGATGGGCGAGAGCCGGCTGGCGAACTTTTCGACTTCGATCTCAAAATTTTCGTCATTGAACACTCCATTGATGAACCCCAACCTCTCCGCCTCTTCGGCCCCGAACGTTCTGCCGGTGCAGAGCAGCTCGAAGGCCCGCTTCTCGCTCAGATTACGTCGTGCCACCGCCATGACGATGGCGGGCACGAATCCGATCTTGACCTCGGTGAAACAGAAACTCGCCGAACGCGCGGCCAGGGTCAGATCGCAGGCCAGGGCCAGCCCGGCTCCGCCGGCAAAGGCGCGCCCGTGAACGGCGGCGACGACCGGCCGCCGCAGCTTGCGAATCTGCAGTAACAACGCCGCAAATCCCGCCGCATCGTCGAAGTTATCCAGAATCGATCCCTGGGCGATCTTCCGCAACTGCGATAGATCTGCCCCGGCACAGAAATCCTGACCGGCTCCTCTCAGCACGACCAGCCGGGCCTCGGCCGCGGCTTCCGCTTCGGCCAGGGCCGTCTTCAATTCGCCGACCAACCGGTCGTTGAGCGCATTCCGCTTCTCGGGCCGATTGAGCGTCAGGTAGGCCACTTGATCGCGAATCTGGTAACTAATCGTCTGATACATATCAGCAGTCTGGAAAAGTCTAGGGAAGTCTAGAAAAGTCTAAAGGAATCGTCAACGACTTCACGCGCTCTTGGAGATCCGGCACTCTTCAGACTTCTCTAGACTTTTCTAGACTTCTTCTATTGTTCGGCGTTCGGCATCTCTCCGACATCCGGATCGTCGACCGAACAGCTCTTTTTACGATTGTTGTAGTTGATCAGTTTCGCCGTAATTGTACCAGCAGCGGTTTTGGCGACCAACTGCAGCGGGACATGTTTTTTGTTGTCGGTGACCCACATGGTCATTTCGCCCTTTTTGGAGAAGATCCGCCCCGGGCCGAAGAGCTGGGGTTCGAGTTTGATGGTCTGGACCTTTCCGCAGGCCGTCTTGATCTTCTCGCGTTTGCCGACCTTCACGTCGAACTGGTAGTTCTTCTCGTCGGTGCTGACCGGGAAGCGCAAGTACTGGCCCTCTTTATACTTTTGCAGCCGGACGAAGTAGAAGGCCGAGAGCAGGCTCATCATGCCATCCTGGTGCGGCAGGAACTTGCTCTTGGGCGGCGCCTCGGGCTTGCTCAAATCGGTGGTCAGATATTTGATCTGCTGCTGGCCCTGATCGTAGATGATCGACTGGACCGTGTTCTTCTTGCCCTCCTTGATCTCGGTCAGGTGCAGGCGGGCCGAGAAGTCGTGGGAGTTGGCCAGGGTCTCGAAGCGGTCCTTGACGTCGGCGCCCAGAATCGCGACCAGAATCCCCTTGGAGACGGCCGTCGCGCGCAGATGCACGAACTGGTCGCCGGGCAGCGGATTGAAGACCACGTTGAGCCCGCTGATCAGCGGCGCGGCGAAATTGGATCCGGGTTGGTTCTCGTCGGCTCTGCTGGTGATCGTTCCCAGATATTCGAAAGTCACCTGACCGACCGTGGCCTTGAGGGGAAAACGGGCATATTTCACTTCGTACACCAGCTTCTCACCGACGGGAATGGGCAGCGAATCTTTGAACTCGCGCCGCAGCGTGGCGAGCGGGACGCTGGAGGTCGAACCTATCTGTTCGGCGCTCTGTTGTGCCTGGATCGGAGACGTGGCGCCGAGTCCGACGATGACCATCAGGGCCAGCAAGGAAGTCGAGATGATTCGTTTCATACTTCTGTCCATGGATTCGAAGATTAAGGGTTGTGGGGGAGAAACGAAACACGTTCAAGCGGAGATCCGGATGATCCGTTACTGGATGATCTTGATCCCCTTTAAGATCAGAACCAGGAGCACAATGACCAGGCCGACCAGCGCCCGGTATTCGCGGTGCCGCAGATATTGCTGCCAATCGAAACGGCGCGCCTCCCCGGACCGGTACGGCGTCAGCCGGGGAATGAAGAGCGGGACCTGCGCCGCCCACTGTTGGTAAGCGCCGCTGAAGAGCGTCTTCATATGTTCGGCTTCCGCCTGCATGACGGGCCAGTAGATCAGGAGAAAGAATCCGATCAGCCACAGCGCGAGCCATCGATTGCCGCCGCAGACCGCGCAGCCGATCACCATCAGGAAGCTGCCGAAATAGAGCGGATTGCGAGTGTGGGCGTAAGGGCCGCCGATCGCCAGCTCCGCGTTCTTGCGCAGGTGGCCTGAAGCCCAGGCGCGAATCAGGGCCCCGCCCAGGGCGATGGGCACCCCGATCATGAGGGAGAGCGACGTCGGATCCGCGGCGAGCGTGAAGAAGATCGCGGTGATCAAACCCAACGGTACTCGAATCCGCTGCAATCGCGTGCGCCAGTTCTGATTGATAGTCTGTTCGTTGGTACTCATCTCTACTTCCGGTGCGGGGTCGGGGAACCTGTTTCAAGGGTCAGTCTTTTGACCACACCCTGCCAGACCGTCTCGACGGGAATCTGCATGCAGGAGGTGTGGCTGCAACTGCGCCGGTAACAATCGAGGCGACAGTCCAGATCGAATCGTTCAATCACTACGTCGTGCTGGGCGAAGGGCCCGTTGCGGCGAGCCGAAGTGGGGCCGAAGATCGTCACGATCGGCGTCCCGGCGGCTCCCGCGAGGTGCATCGGCCCGGTGTCTCCGCCGATGAAGATCTTCGCTCGCCGCGCGAGCGCGAAAAATTGTTTGAGCGTGGAATCGATCATGACGGTCCGGCCGGTTCGGGCCTGCGCCAGAATCGATTGCGCCAGCTCTTCCTCTCCCGGGCCGTAGGTCACCGCCGACCCGATTCCATAGGCCTCCCAGAGGCGATCCGCGATGGCGGCGAAGCCGGCCGGCCCCCAGAGTTTGGTCGGCCATCCGCCCCCCGGATTGAGGATGGCGAACGACCCGTCGAAGCGCGAGAGCTGTTCGGCGGCGAAGTGCTCGTCCTCGGGGGCGAGACTGATCGGGAATCGGTACTCGCCGGAGAGATCGCAACCGAGATGGGCCGCCAGTTGCAGGTTCTTTTTGATGACGTGCTCTCGATCGTCGGCCGCGACCTGCTCGGTCAGCAACCGGGCGCTGGCCGGTTCGCGCAGCACCGCCCGGGCGAATCCCACCCGGCGCGGAATACGCGCCAGCCAGGGGATGAAGGCCGATTTCAAGAGCCCCTGAAAATCGAGCGCCAATTCGTATCTGACCCGGCGCAACCGGGAGACCGTCGCGCGAATCTCGGCGATGATCTCGGGGCGCGTCAGATTCCGGCGCCAGCCCCGCAGATCCAGTTCGATCAGTTCGTCGAGGTCCGGATTGCCTTTGAGCAGCTTGGCCGCGCCGCCGCGTTCGACGGCCCAGGCCAAATGGGCGTTCGGCATGGCGCGGCGCAGCACGGCCAACGCGGGCAGCGTGTGCACCACGTCGCCGATGGCGCTCAATCTGACGATCAGGATACGCTCAAAATCCATCTCACGGCTTCCAACAAATTCTCCGCCACGTGCTCCGGCTGCGGCCGATTCGACCCGGGAGACGTGGACCACTCTTCCCGGCCGTAACCGGTCATCACCATCACCGACCGCGTTCCCACCGCGTGTCCTGTCTCCAGATCACGGGCACGATCGCCAATGACAAAACTCTCTTTCAGATTCAGATGGAAATCTTTCGCGGCCCGTTCGATTAGGCCCGGCTTAGGTTTGCGGCAGTCACAGTCCCGACGGTAGGGCGACTCGCCGTATTTCGGATGGTGAGGGCAATAGTAAGTGGCGTCGATCCGCGCGCCTTCCCGTGTCAGACTGGTTTCCATCTGCTTGTGGAGCTGCAATAAAAATTCTTCATCGAAGAGACCGCGTGCCACGCCCGATTGATTGGTGATGACGATCGCTCGCCGGTTCGCCTCATTGATCAGCCGGACCGCCTCGGCCGCAAAATCATACAGGCGAAATTGTGAGGCTTCAACGATATAGCCGACCTCTTCGTTCAGCGTGCCGTCACGATCGATAAAGATCGCTCGATTCATCATAAAAATATTTCAATAATCGAGGGCTATCAGCGCTGGAGCAACGCCCCCATTCTACCTTACTTTTCGTTCGTTTCATCAAATTAGTGTGCGCAATAATGCGCGTGCCCGCTCCCAGACCTCGTCCGCCGAGACCCGGGTCATGCAGCGATGGTCGATCGGACACTCGCGCCGCATGCAACGGGCGCACTCGATCCCTTCGGCGCGGACGATCTCGGCGCGGAGGCCGAGCGGCGCGGTCTCGAACTCATTGGTCGGCCCGAAGACGGTCAGGGTCGGCCGGCCGAGGGCGGCGGCGATGTGGGCCGGTCCGGTATCGTTGCTCACGAGCAGGTCGCAGAGGCCGAGCAGGCCGATCAACTCGCCCATGCCGGTTTGGCCGGCCAGGTTGATCACTCCCGGATGCTTCGTGCCGCGCACCACCTCTTCAGCCTGAGCTCTCTCCGAGGCGGCTCCGATCAGCACAATTCGCGCGTCGAACTCCGCGATCAATCGATCGGCGAGCGCCGCATACCGGCCCTCGGGCCAGCATTTGGCGCGGCTGTTGGTCGCTCCCGCGTTGAGGACGATCAGCGGGCCGGCGTGCGCCTCCAATCCGGAGCGGCGAATCAGCGCCAGGGCGTCCTGCTGCTGCCGCGCGCTGGCGGTCAGGGCGGGCGAATCGGGCGGCGGGGGCGGTTTGAAATCGGGTCCCAGGCAGACTCGTTCGCACTCCGCGACGATCTCCAGATAGTCCTGGGTCTGATGCCGATTTCGATGTTCCGGTCCCCGGCGGAGTTGATGGGTGAGCAGCGGGCCGCGGCCCTGTTCGGCAAAGCCGATCCGCAGTTTGACGCCGCCGGTCAACATCAGGAGGGCGGCCTCGAAGGCATTCTGAAAGAGTACGGCGAGGTCGAAGCGGCGGGCCCGGATCATCTTCAACGCTTTGGTGAAGGCTCGAAGGCCCTCGTCTTGCCGGCGGAATTCGACGATCTCGTCGACCAGCGGCGAATCCTCGAAGAGTTTGACCGTGCGGGGCGCCGCCAACAGGACCAGGTCGGCTTCGGGAAAGGAGGAGCGCAGGCGCTGGAGGGCCGGCGCCGCCATCACCGCGTCGCCGATCCAGTTGGTCCCGCGGACCAGGATTCGTTCGATCTGATTATCTCTCAACTGCATAGGTCAAGCTGAATTGTTCTAGAGAAGTCTAGAAAAGTCTAGGGAAGTCCAGAGAAGTCTAGAAAAGTCAAAAAAACAGCCCAAAATCTCGGGAAGTTCAAGACTGAGGCAGGACTCCAGACTTCTCTGGACTTCTCTGGACTTCCCCTAGCATTAAGGTGCCGGTGGAATTGGGAAACCGTTCCGATGTGGGCCCTACCTGAAGATGGTTTAATTCATATTGACGGCGGGCTTCACGCGAATGAGTAGTTGGATGCCTGGATTTATCGGGCGAGATCATACTGCTGCCTACTCACTCGAGTGACGCCCGCAATCTTGATCCGACTCTGAAATTGATCTGGACGGGTGATTTTGCCGGAAATAACTTTTATGAGAGACCCCAATAGACGATTCGATGTGCCTCCCAAAGAGATCTCTCCGATCGTCAATCGTGAAGCGCAGGCCATCAATAAATCCGAGAACGTTCGGTCCGACCGGACTCCTGCCGGCGACGGGCGCATTCTGCCCGGTCGCCGAATCAAGATCTTCTCCAGTCTGAAGTCACATCAGTTGCTGGCCCTCTCCGTGGCCGCCGTGACCATGCTGGTGGGAGTGCTGGTGGCCTGGGCGCTGGGTAAGACCACCTTCTACACCGAGGCCGTGATCTATGTTTCGCCTCCCCATTCGCCGCGAGCGGACGACGGTCGAGAGCGCGACCTCGTCTCGAGTTCGCAATTCGGCGAATACCTGGAGCAGCAGCTCCGGACGGTCAACCGCTACGACATCGTGCTGGCCACGTTGCGCAGCCAGCCGGAACTGGCCCGCAACTGGCGGCGCCCCACCGAGAGCGAGCAACACGCGGCCGAACGTCTGCAGGCGGCCCTCGTGATCCGTCCGGTGCCGAAGACCAACCTCTTCACGGTCGGTCTCGAAGGCGAGGGCTCCGCGCGCCTGGCCGAGCTGGTCAATGCCCTGGTCAATACCTATATCAAGCGGGAACGATCCGAGGATCTGAAGCGCAAGGACCAGTACGTCGAGTTGTTGCAGGGTGAGCAGAAACGGCTCACCGACGAACTGGTGCAAAAACAGGCCCAGGCCGCCCAACTGGCGAAGTCCGCCCCCGGCCAGGAGGCCCTGGCGCTCGAATATGAAGTGGAATCGCTGCGCAAACGGCTCAGCGCCCTCGATGATCGGCTCAACTCCTCGATGCTGGGCGTCGAGATTCCCGGGTTCACCCGGCTCTTCGAGAGCGCGCGCGAACCGGAGAGCCCCGTCTCCGACGGGCGGCAGAAGATTCTGATCCTGGCCGGTCTGATCGCCCTGGCGCTGGCCGTGGCGGTGCCGGTCGGCGTCGATCTGCTGGATCCGCGGATGCACTCGGCGGCCGAGGTCCGGATCGCCACGGGCTATCAACCGATCGCCAGCGTGGTCGATTCGACCGAGAGCGAACACCAGGAACTGGCCCACGACCAGATCACCCGGTTGGCCTACGCGATCGATCGTGAGCGCCGACATCACCGGTCGCAGGTCTTTCTCTTCACTTCGGCTGAACCGGGCGGGGGCGCGACCTCGCTGGTCCTGGAAGTCGCCCAGACGCTCTCCCGGCTGGATATTCGCGCGATCGCGCTGGAAGCCGGGGCCCTCAAACCGGATTCGAACTATGTGGTGCCCGAGAACGAAATGGGCCTGATCGACGTCCTGACCGCCCGCTGCCGGGTCAGCGAGGCGATCAATCCGGAGACCGAATC
>DATEFT010000975.1:0-10916 GCA_035280505.1 Blastocatellia bacterium
GGTTCTGTGGCGCGGCTGGACCTGGGCCGACCCGGTCTTCAGCGTCATCATCAGCCTGTTGATCATCTACAGCTCCTGGCGGTTGGTGGCCGATGCCGTCAACATCCTGCTCGAAGGCACCCCCTCGCATATCAACACCGCGGGCGTCGAGCAAGCCATGCGTTCGGTCGCCGGAGTGCGCGAAGTCCACGATCTTCACATCTGGACCATCACGTCCGGCCGCCACGCGCTGACGGCTCATGTGGTCGTCCACGATGCCAGCGAGAGTTGCCGAGTTCTGCGCGAATTGCGCGAACTGCTGGCCGAACGCTTCGCCCTCGGTCATTCCACCATCCAGATCGAAGATCCCACGATGTCCGTGATTGTGAATCTAAAGAAGTCTCGAGAAGTCTAGCGATTCCTGATCGCCGGTCGATTATTGATGTTTGACTTTGGGGATTCCAGGATCAGCGCAAATTTTATTGGCCAAGGCGTCGATGATCTCGTTGTGTCGTGGGACTGCAGACCTTTTATTCAGCTCAGGATTATGCCACCAGGAATGAGATCCTCCTTCCCTCAACAATGTGCAGCCAGGCGCGTTCAGATGCCGGATCCGCTCTTTCCGCTTCATACTGCGATAAGTTCTTACTGGTAACCATTTCCGGCTGCGTCCAGAGCATCCTGCCGGTTGAATTCGAGTGCCTCTTTGATCGCTATTTAAGCTTGATCGCTCCGGAATTGACGGGAACCTCAGTAAAAATCCTAGACCTTCTTGGTCTTCTTGGCTGGCTGAATCAGATCCGGTCTTTCGGTCTTGCCCTCGCCGGAATTCTCCTGGACCCAGGCATTCTGAGCCGCTTGAAGGTGACGAGAGAGCATCTCCTTGGCGCGTTTCGGATCGCGTTTGCGGACGGCATCCAGGATCTTCTGATGCCATTCCAGGGCTTCATCCAGGTTGCTGGCATGGGCGACCGTCTGGCGGCGAATGTGAAACAACAGTTGCGTGATGGTATCCATGACGCAAGTCATCAATTTGTTGTTCGCCGCATGCGCCATGACCTGATGGAACTGGACGTCGTGCTTGAGGAAGCTTTCGGGATCGTCGATGGTGGTCCGCATGGCCTCGAGTTCCTTGGCCAGCGATCGGATGTCTTCTTCAGAGGCGCGTTCGGCGGCCAGTTCCACCAATCCGGCCTCGACGATCCGGCGCGCTTCGAAGAGTTCGTTGACGCTGGTGTTGTTGATCAGCGTCATAAATTGCATGGGTTCGGCGAAGACCGCGGGCAACGATTCCGCGATGTAGGTGCCCGCGCCCGGTTTGGCGTGAATGACGCCCATGACGGAGAGCGCCTTGAGGGCGGTCCGCAGGGAAGGGCGGCTGATATTGAGCATCTGGGCCAGCTCTCGTTCGGGCGGTAATCGACTGCCGGCTTTCAGCTCGCCGCGGGTGAGCAATTCCTTGATCCGTTCTACTACCAACTCCGTGATTCCAGCTCGGTCTATCGGCGCCATCGCCATGCTGAAACGGCTGGAGTTCCGATTGGACATGGGGCCCCCTGTGATTGTAGCTCCTCACATACTTCGTAACTGTTCGATCACGTAATAACCGGTCAGACCGATGATCACCGCGGTCGCAAACCACAAGGCGCCGGTCACCCATGAGGAGGGGGCGATCTTCGGCGGCAGATGGCGATGGCGCAGAATGAGCGTGCTCACTCCGATCACCGGCAGCATCATGGCCTGGGCCAGTCCGCCGGCCACGACCATCCGCACCGGCGATTGGAAGAGGAAATAGAGGATGACGGGAATGACCGTCAAGGCGACGATGAACATATTTCGATACCGCACCCGCTGGGCATAATCGTCCGCTTTGAACAGTCCCATCAATCGGCTCATATCGGCGAAGACCCGGGAATTGGCCGCCGTCGCCGCAAAGATCGTCCCGTAGAGCGTAAAGATCGCACCCGCGTAGAAGAGCCAGAGGGACCATTCGCCCAGCGTCTGGGTATAGATGTTCGAGAGGACCGTGATCATATCGACCCCCTTAGGCACTTTACCCATTCCGTGCAGGATCCCGGCTCCCAACAGATAGAAGGCGATGGTGGCGATGGTGTAGATGACCATCGAAGCCAGGATGTCGGTGTGCATGACCCGAATCCAACCCCGCGCCCGTTGGTTCCATTGCGCCGAATCGTCGCGTTTTCCCGCAAACCGCGCGTAGCCTTTCTCCACGCACCAGTACGGATACATAAACAGCTCGCTGGCTCCGACTCCGGTAATTCCGAAGACCGCGACCGCCGTCGAGAAGCCGTCGCCCGGCATCTGAAATTTGAATCCGTCCAGCAGCTCTTTCCATGAGAAATATTGCGGCATGCGAACCAGCAACAACGCGGCCAGAAACGTGAGCATCGTGAACAACCCGACCTTCACCATGGCCAGCCGTTCGATCCGTTCATAACCGCCGCCCAGCAGCAACGCGAGGGTGATGGCGAGAAAGATCAAAATCCAGAATTTGATCGAGACCGCCGGGATCAGCAGATTCATGACCTGCGCCACGCCGCCGAACATGGCCCCGATCTGCAGGAGGCTCATGAGGGTCATCAACGCCCAGGCCGCCACGACCCAATTGATCTTGAGGCGCGGGCCCGGCACCCGGTTGACGCTGGCCAGTCCGGTCTCCCCGGTGGCAATCACGTATCGCCCCCACTCGGCCTGCACCACGGGCTTGATGAAACAGCTCAAAATGATGACCCAGAGCGCGGTGTAACCGACCTGGGCGCCGAGGGTGGTGGTGGCGATCAATTCACCAGAACCGACGATCGAGGCGGCCAGGATCAAACCCGGTCCGATTCGTTTCAGGGTCGCCCGAAGGGTTTGGGGCGGCTCGGCAACATCTTCAGGGCGCAGTTGATATGGGTCCTGGCGTTCGGTCTCGGTCCCGCGCTCCAGGGGCGAATCCGCGGTGGGATGCTTAGTGATTGGTTGTGCCATACTCATTCAGGTTAAGTGTCGCAAGCAGCCTCGCCTTGCGCCACGCACTGATCCCTACGATGTTTCGGAGTCGACATCCGTAGCTGATCATAATTGAAGATAAGGCAAAACTTATAGTTCTGACAGTCCTGATTGTTACTTCGGCTGTGGCATTCTACACGGTTGTTCCGGAAAATACGAAACAAACGGCTCGGCCGCCGCCTCCGGGTGGTTAAAAGGCCGTCAAAATCCGGAGATCTCGAACGTTATTGCCGGTGGGGCCCGTCATCACGGCATCCCCGAGCGGATTGAAAAAATTGAATGAATCGCTGTTCTCCAGATGCTCCGTGGCTGAGAGGCCCAGTTCCGAGGCCCGGCGCAGGGAGGTCAGCTCCGCGATGGCGCCGTCGGCCGGGCTATTGCCGTCGATCCCGTCGGTGCCCGCGCTCAGCACCACCAGGTTCGGCTCCGCCAACTTTTCCAGCATCATTAGAGAGCGCAGCACGAACTCCTGATTGCGCCCGCCCTGGCCCGAGCCGCGCACCGGACAGATCACCTCGCCGCCCGAGAGCAGGCAGACGGCGCGGCCGGAATGCTTCTGCCGCCAGGCCCTGACCCGTTCGAGGTGAACCTGGGCCATCTCTTCGACCTGGCCCTCGATCAGGTCTTCGGCGATCTCGACCCGGAGTCCGAACTCGGTCTCGGCGATCCGCCGGGCGGCGGCCAACGCCTGTCGATTATCGAGCAGCAGATGGTGTGAGCGGTGAGGGGACGCCGTCTCGGCCGAACCGCCGGTCCCGGGATTCGCGGGTTGCTGCGATCGGATCCGGCCCGATTCGATCAGGGCGGAGACTTGGGGCGGCAACTTTTTCAGCAGGTCGTACCGCGCCACGACCCGGAGAAAGTCCTCATGGGTCGAGCCGTCGGGCAGCGTCGGCCCGGAGGCGACAGTGGTCAGATCGTCGCTATTGACATCGGAGAGGTAGAGCGAGACCTGGGTCGAACGCGGAGCGGCCGCCGAGAGCCGGCCTCCCTTGACCGCCGACAGACGCCGCCGCACCAGGTTCATCTCGTTGATCACGGCTCCGCATCCGACCAGGACGCGATTGACCTCCCGCAGGTCTTCGAGCGTGAGACCCCGATCGATCGGCTGTTCGAAGATGGCCGAGCCTCCACCGGAGATCAGAAAGATGATCAGCGTCTCCTCGGCATCGAATCTGTGCAGGAGACTGAGCGCCCGGGATCCGGCCTCCAGGCTGGCGGCGTTCGGTAACGGATGGCCTCCGATCAGAACCGGCAGCCGGGCGGGCAGCGCTCCGATCACGGCGTTCGTGACGGCCAGCCCCTCGCTCACCCGATCCTCCAGGATCTGTTCCACCGCCCGGGCCATCGCCAGACTGGCCTTGCCGATGGCGATCACCAGGATCCGCTTGAAACCGGCCAGTTCGATCCGCTCCCCGCCGACTTCGAGTTGATCGTCCTTCAAGCTCAGATTGGCGCGGACTACCGATTCGACGTCGATGGCTGCCAGCGTCCGAAAGAAGATTTGTTGGGTGACGGTTCGCAACTCCGAGGTTGAAGGCATCGTCCCTCACTCGCATCCGGCGGGTCATTTGGATAGGCTCTTCCACTCACTCGCCAGAATTCCGTAGATGATGTGGTCTACATAATGGTCGTAGAGCCACTCGGCATGCCGAACTGTCCCTTCCTGGGCAAATCCGAGCCGCTCCGGGATCGCCCGGCTCCGCTTATTCTTGGTCGCGCAACGAATCTCGACCCGATTCAACTCCAGTTCGTTGAAGGCATAGGTGATCAAGGCCCGGCACGCTCTGGTCATCATCCCTTTGCCCTGGTGCTCGGCGGCCAGCCAATAGCCGACGTGGGCAATGCGATTTTGCCAGTCGATACAGTTGTAACTGATGATTCCGACAATCCGATCATGCTCCCAGAGCCCCGCCACCAATCCTCCGTTGTTGGCGAACTGGTCGAGCGCGCTTTTGATGAAGCTGCGCGTATCATTCGACGAGATATTGGTATCCAACCAGGGAAGCCATTGCCGCAGGTAGGGACGGTTCTGATCGACCATGGCAAACAGCTCTTCCGCATGACGCTCTTCGAGCAATCGCAGTTCCAACTCATCGGCAAGTTTTAAGCTGAACATTCATTCACTCCAGCCACTTTGATATACCAGATCGGCGGATCCGACAAGAGTCTACCTGTTCAGTTTCGGAAAGATTAATGGAGCGGACGAAACGGCGGGAGCAACAGAAAAACCGGCAATTACTGCCGGTTTTTGTTGCTGAAGGGTCAGATTTCGTTCAGCCGATAGAGACGACTTTTGGCGTTTCGAGCATGGACCTGACCACGGACATAATACTCTCACGGTCACCGGCCGCTTTGTCCACGAAGCGATTGATGCCGGAATTCATCCTCTCCGGCAGGTGATATCCGCTGAGATTGGCGCTGAGCGCGATGATTGGCACCTCACCAATCTTCCCTCTTTCGCGACGAATCAGCTTGGCCAACTCCACCCCATCGAGCACCGGCATGTTCAAGTCGGTAATGATCAGATCGGGCTGATGCGCCAATGCTTGCATATATCCCTCATCGCCGTCGCGAGCAGTCAGGATCTGGTAGCCCTCCATTCTCAGGAGCTCCGTCAACGTGATTCGCATATTTTGATCGTCTTCGACGAGTAATATTTTATGTTTTCGGTCTGGCATCATTCGTGTCCCCCGATCTGCCTTCAATTAGGACCATAGACCGTTAGCTTATCAGCTTCGCAGCAACACTTATGCCATTTTTTACAACTCTGATTGTGACTTAACATCACTAAGATAATATGCGACTTACATTGCCTTTGTCTTGAAATAATTCGCTGCTGCCGCGCCCCTTTTGTGTAAGGTTTCAGTGCGATTTAATTTATGAAGTGTTCCTTCTTCGCGCAGTTTAGCAATTAGCATGGCCTAAGACTGCCATTGTTGGGATTAGAAATAGCCGGGGCGCTTCCGATTCAGATCCGGCGAGATTGGGCCTGCGAATTGGCTACCTACCGGCACACATAAATTTAACTGAGAAATATCAGCAGGTTAGCCGTTTCTACTGGGCGAATCGGACCATCTCGAATCTCCGATGTTTCATCGATAATGAAACGCTAGCTCTGAGTAGTTATGATACGCAGAAATCGCGGGCTTTGCCGCCTAGTAGAGCTAATACCCGACGGAGTGGCCATTTAGTCTGGGATCGCTACCTCCAAGTCGAACCTCTGTCTCATCTTCGATCATGATTCCCTCGGCATCACCCATGTATCGTGGACTGTCGGTGAATTTGTGACCCATTCGGTTCAATCTCCTCATCACGTCAGGGGCGAGACCGAGAGGTTCATATCTGATCAGATCCGGCATCCATTGATGGTGAACTCTGGGCCAATCGATAGCCTGTTGGAGATCCATCCCGTGGTCGATGATATTAATGATGACCTGGGTCACGGTGTTGATGATGGTCGGACCGCCGGGGCTGCCCACGGCGAACCAGAGCTTCCCGTCCTTGAGGACGATCGTCGGCGTCATGGCGGAGAGCGGCCGTTTGGCGTTGGCGACGGCGTTGGCTTCGCCCTGAATCAGACCGTACATGTTGGGCGTGCCGGGTTTGGCCGCGAAGTCGTCCATCTCGTTGTTCAGCAGGAACCCGGCCCCCTCGACCGTGATCTTGTTGCCGAAGCTGTCGTTCAGCGTATAGGTGTTGGATACGACGTTGCCGTCCTGATCGACCACCGTGAAGTGGGTGGTCTCCGGCGACTCGTGGGCAGGCGCGTGGCCATGTCTGATCTTGGTCGAGAGTGAGGCCCGGTGCGGATTGATGGTCGAGGCGCGTTGATCGGCGTAGCGCTTGGAGGTCAGCCGGGCGACCGGGACCTTGACGAAGTCCGGGTCGCCCAGATAGTGCGCACGATCGGCGAAGGACCGCCGCATGGCCTCGATCATGAGGTGAATCGCGCCGGAGGACCCGGCGCCCAGCGATTTCAGGTTGTATCTCTCCAGAATGTTGAGCGTGGAGATCATCGCGACTCCGCCCGATGAGGGCGGCGGCATGGTGATGATCTCGTGACCGCGATATTGGGAGCGCAGCGGCTCGCGTTCGGCCACCCGGTAGTTCTTGAGGTCCTCGAGCGTCATCCAGGGGCGTCCCTTGCCGGCGGCTTTTCGCATGGTGGCCTCGATCAGGCGGGCCGTCTCTCCCTGGTAGAACTCCTGCGGCCCATTTTGGATCATTCTTTCAAAGACCGCGGCGAGTTCCGGTTGTTTGAAGATCTCGTCGGTCTCATAGGGTTTTCCATCGCGTAAGAAGATGCGCCTGGTTTCGGGGTATCGCGAGAGCTCCTTGCTCTCCCTTTTGAGGCTGCGTTCGAGTTGATACCAGACCGGAAAACCGTCGGCCGCCAGCTTGCGCGCCGGCTCGGCGACCTCGGCCCATTTCAGCGTCCCGTACTTTTCGAGCGCATAGGCCAGTCCCGCCACGGTGCCCGGGACGCCGGCGGCTTGATGTCCGTAGGTCGAAGATTCTTTGATGTAGTTGCCCTGTTCGTCCAGATAGACGTTCCGATGCGCCGCCGCGGGGGCCATCTCCCGGTAATCGATGGCGGTCGTCTTGCCATTGGCCAGGCGGATCAGCATGAAACCGCCGCCGCCCAGATTTCCCGCCGACGGCCAGACGACGGCCAGCGCCAGTCCGACCGCCACCGCCGCATCGACGGCGTTGCCGCCACGCTTCAGAATCTGCACGCCGATCTGCGAGGTGATCTCGCTGACCGAGGCGACCATCCCGTGCCGGCCTCGGACGGGAGCGCGGGAAGCGGCTCGAACCGGCGGCGCGGTGAGGGTCAACGGCCACGTGAGCTGTAACGCCAGGAGCGCCAGACACAGATAAACGACGGGACTTTTTCTCTTGATCATATGTGCGTCGGCAAGGCTCTAACGAGGATAGAGCCTGAAGAAGAGCGCCTCAATTTCGTCGGTCAGCTCCTGTCCGCGGGTGACCAGACTGCTCAGGTCGGCGCGGCGGGAGCGATTGAAATCTTCGTCGTTGAGGGAGAACAGTTGGCTCAGCACGTCGTAGACGGCCCCTCGCAGGGCGGCCATGGCGAGCTGGGCGCCGATCGCCAGGTTGGCAAAGGCGCCGGGATTGCCGATCTCCGAGAGTTCGTTCAGGAGTTCGAGGACTTCCATGGCGCTGTTGGCCACTCGCCAGGGAACCGCGATGGCGCTCCTGGTGGCGTCCTCGATTGCGCTGGTGCGGGCGAGTTTTTCCGCCTCGGTTTCGCGGGGCAACGCGAGGGCGTCGAGCACGCGCACCCGGCTCTCCTCCTCTTCGATCATGGCCAGGCGGAGGTCCTCGCTCAGTTGCTCCAATTGATTGAGCGCCCCTCGGATTTCGGCCTCGACGGTGGCTTTCTGTCCGATGGTCAGGTTGCAGACCATCGAACCCAGGGACGCCGCCAGCGCCCCGGCATAGGCCGCCACGCTGCCGCCGTCGGGAATCGGCGTGCCGGCCGAGACTTCCAGCGCGAAGGAGTCGATGGAAGGCGAGTCGAATTTATCCTGATAGATCGGTTTCTGAACGGGCTCGACGATCTCGACCTGGGCGGGCCCCTGATCATCGGGCTCGGGCTCCAGCATCGATTCCGCGAGCGCCAACTGCAGCCGGTGTTCGAGCACCAGCCCTTCGTCGTAGTTCTCCAATTGCAGATAGAACTCGCTGCAGGCGTTGAGCGCCGCTTGCGGGATGAGCCCGACGATCTCGCTGCCGGCCACGTTCACCCCGTATCTCAAAGCCTCCCGCTTGACCATCTCGAAGACCCGAAAGATCGGCGTCACCTGATACTTCACCAGGTTCATCGAGACCTGCACCTGATGCCGGCTCTTGAGGTCCACGGCCAGGGCCTTGACGTAGGGGAGGCCGCCGTCGCGCCCGCGGACGGCTTTGGCGATCTTCTTGGCGATTCCCAGGTTTTCGGTCGCCAGGTTGATGTTGTAGGCGATCAACGGATAACGGGCGCCGATGGCCATGGCGCCGGCCGTCGGATGGATCTTGGACTCGCCGTAATCCGGCTTCCGGTCGGGATTGAACCGGATCTCCCGGCTCAGTCCTTCGAATTCACCGCGTCTGACATCGGCCAGATCCACGCGCTCCGGGCGTGAGGCGGCTTTTTCATAGAGATATACCGGGATCTGCAACTCGCGCGCGACACGCTCTCCGGTATGCCGCGCCAGCACCACGCATTCATCCATGGTTACTCCATGGATGGGCACGAACGGCAGCACGTCGAGAGCCCCGATCCTCGGGTGCGCGCCGGAGTGTCGATTGAGATCGATCAATTCGATCGCCGTTTCCGCCGCCCGCATGGCGGCTTCCACCACGGCCTCCGGTTCTCCGGCGAACGTGATCACCGAGCGGTGGTGATCAACATCCATGGTCTGGTTAAGAACGAAGACGTCAGGGACGGAAGCGATGGCTTGAGCGATCAATTCAATCTTGGCTTCATCGCATCCTTCGCTGAAATTGGGAATACACTCGACTATCTTGTTCATGATGGAAAGTTTTGATTAGGCAATCTACTGAAATAGTATCTCCGAAATACCGCCTTGAAATAAATGAAGTCTGGAGAAAATCAAAAATAGTACGGAATGCGGCCATAGTTTAGCTCAACTTGATGGGCGGCGAAATTGAACTCAGGCCGAACCGCGCTCGACCGGCTCTAAATAGATCAACTGGCGCTCTGAGGGGCGAAACCGGGTTCCTCAATCGATCAAAATTGGATTTTTTCAACGCTTGAGGAATCGGTCTCAGGTACCGATCGACCGGGCTCTCGGTCGGGGGCGGATTTTTTGCCGAGCTATTTTGTTGGCTGGCCCTTTCAGTCAAATATCGATTATATTCAAGATGAAGTGCTCGGAACTATTGAATCTAACATCTATGGCTCTGACCAGTGTGCAAAATACAGGACTTGTCCCGTTCTGTAGGTTGGATCAAGACCTCTTTACGGCAAGTTCTTGTTGTGAAAAGGCTGGTTATAGAAATAAGTATCGACAAAGGGGTGTTACTTGCAATTTGAGTTTTACCGGATAGAGAAGCTAGCTCTTTCAATTCTTACACTGCTCTTAGCTTTCAGTCCCCAGATTCTGGCCCAGCGGGCGAAGAGTCAGACCGGTGCTTCACGCCGGATCACCTTTGCCGAAGCGCGGCGGTTACTCAGCGGGGAGAGCGAGGGCAATCTCGCCAAAACGGGAAATACCTTTACACGAACCAAATTGACTACCGGGCAGGTGCTGGAGGTCTACTACCCCATCACGGCTCCGGCCGCCGCCGGCAGGTCGGGGAAGCCCCGAAGTGTAACCGTCGCCGGTTACGGAGTGCTCTACCAGTCGGAGGCCTCGTACAACGATGCGAGCCGTCCGCGGCATATGCTCGAAGATTTGATTCCGGACGGCAAGACCCTGGTCACCGATGTTCCGCAACTGGTCGCCCGTCTGGAGAGACGATTGGGTGTCGGAGCCGGGAGGCTCGACTATTCGCGGACCAGTCTCCGGCGCCTCGACGGCTTTATCGCCGGTTTCCATCGGTCGCATACCACGGCCCAGACGGATCCGAGGCTGTTCCAGGAATTGACCGCCTACTACGGCGAGACTCTGCGCCGGGCGATCAACGGCGAATGGCAGACTCGCGAAGAGCGGCTCGACGAGTCCCATGTCCAGGTCGTCCCCAACATCAGCTACAGCTCCGGCGGGAAGACCAAAGATCTCAAACCGTGGAGCAGCGTGATCGGCGCGCTCTATGACGAGGATAATCGCGGCGTCGGGTTGACCAAGTTGTTCGATGCCGATCTGGCCAAGACCAGGTAATCGATCGAGGCTTTTGCACGAGCACCAAAGAAGAGAGGTGAGCCGACCTGCGCTCACCTCTCTTCTTTT
>DATEFT010000976.1:0-7464 GCA_035280505.1 Blastocatellia bacterium
CCCTGGTTCCGACCTGTTTGACGCGGTCATAGCAGAGAACCTGGGCCAGGGCCTGATCGCAGACCTCTTCCGGCGCGAGACGGTCCAGGGTGCGGATTTCGTAATGCACCCGGGCCCGTTCCCTGGAGGCCAGCACGTAGAAGCCGCTGATCAAGTCTTCGGCCATCTCCTGGGCCCGCTCAACGGCCTCCAATTCGGTCTCTCCGAAGCGCTGCAAATTCAGCATAAATTGCTCAGATCGATCGTCGAAATTACCACCCGATCGCGTAGCGCCCGCGACGCACGTCGGCTCCGCCCTGGATCACACGACTCTGAGGATCGTAGATGATGATGGTCGGCGCGGAACCCGAGCCGTAGTCGCCCTTCATTTCGACCTTATGGCCGCGCGACTTCAACTCCTCGATCACGGCGGGCTTGACCCGGGCCTCCACCTGCAGCACGCCGGGGTTGAATTTATGATCGTCAAAGGAGCTGACCAGATGAAGGGTCTCGAAGCGCGGCGCCTCGACGGCCTCCTGGGGACCCATCCCGAACTCGATGACGTTGAGCAGCACCTGCAGGAGAGCCTGGTCCTGGTTGTCTCCGCCCGGAGTCGAGAGCCCCGCAAAGGGCTGTCCATCCTTCATGACCAGGGTCGGAGAGAGCGTGATTCGGGGCCGTTTCCCCGGTTTCAGCTCATTGGGGTGGCCCGGCGTCAGAAGAAAGCTCTGGAGCCGCGAGGAGATCGGAATGCCGGTGTCGCCGGCGATGAACGACGGCAACCAGGCCCCGCTGGGAGTGGCCGAGAAGATGTTCCCCTGAGCGTCAACCACATTGACGCAGGTCGTATCGTTGGCGCGCTCGGCCGCCGGAACGCTCGAGGGTCCGGTCTCGGCCGGGCTGAGCTGTTGAGCGATCGATTTTTTATGGATGGGGTCGCCGGGGCGTTGTTCGAGCGAGGCCGTTTGAAGATTGACCAGGCCCCGTCTCAGCTCCGCATAATCTTTCGCCAGGAGTTCGGCGCCGGGCACCTTCACGAACCGCGGATCGCCGTAATAACGGTCGCGGTCGGCGAAGGCCAGCTTCATCGATTCGGCGAGGGTATGCAGATAGTCCGCTGAATTGTGCTGCATGGCCTTCAAGTCATACCCCTCCAGCAGATTCAGCGTCTGCAGCAAGACGGGTCCCTGGCTCCAGAACCCGGCCTTGTAGATTTCATAGCCACGATAACTGATCTTGGCCGGCTCTTCGATCTCGGCGCGGAATTTGGCCAGGTCTTCCGCGCGCATCAGGCCGCCGGCCTGTTCGATCGCGGCGGTGTAGCGTTTGGCCAGCGGCCCGCGATAGAAGTAGTCGCGGACGGCTTCGAGGGCCTCGTGGCGGCCGCGTTTGGCATTTCCCTTTTCGCATCCGACCAGTTCGCGCAAGGTCCGGGCCAAATCCTTCTGCACAAAGATCTGACCGACTTGCGGCTCCTGGCCGCCGGGCAGGAAGACGGCCCGGGAGGCGGGCCAGACCTCGAATACTTTGCGCGTATTGCGGATGTAATCCACGCGCAGCTCGTCGATCGGAAAGGCCTCGGCCAGTTCAATGGCGGGCTCCAGCACCTCGGCCAAACTCATCGTGCCGTAGTTGTCGAGAGCGACGATCATGGCGTCGAGCACGCCCGGCACGGTCGCGGCCAGCGGCCCGGTCGATGGAATCGAGACCTTCCCGGCCGGAACTCCCGAGGTCCGGTCCGGATTGCGCCCGGACGAGTCGGCGGCCGACGCGGCGCGCGTCTCGAAGAACTCCCGGGTCGCCAGGTTCGGGGCCGTCCCCTGACCATTAATGGCGACCGGCGGTCGGTTGGCCAATTTGATTAAAACCGGGACTTCGCCGCCGAAGGCGAAGTGAGAGAACTCGATGACGGAGCCGGCGAAGACGGCCGCCACGCCCGCATCGACCGCATTTCCGCCGCGATGGAGCATTCTCAAACCGGCTTCGGCCACCAGCGGATGCCCTCCGGCCACCACGCCGCGGGTGCCGCGCACGACCGGGCGGAAGGTATCCGGGCGCGATCGATTTTGAGCGGAGGCCGAGAGCAGAACTGAAAGTGCAGATAACAACATAGAAGCCAAGACTAAATATCGTCGATACCCTTGTCCTCTCATATCGAAATCTCCAGGTCCAAACAGCATATTGTGGGTGTTGCAACGTGTGATAAACTTTTATCAAATACTCGTTACCGCAGCAAGACGAGTCAACCGAATTTTAGCGCATTGTCGGATCTGAGAAAATTTGCTAAATTTTTGATAGCATCATTACTGTAAACCAATTCTGATTTGCAGGAGGTAGGAAAAAGAAATGCCAATCTATGAATACATTTGTGAGAAGTGCGGACATCACCTCGAGGTCATGCAGAAGATGAGTGATGCCCCTTTGACCAAATGCCCGGAATGCAAAGGCGAACTCGAAAAGATCTTTTCGCAGACCAGTTTTCAGCTCAAAGGTTCCGGCTGGTACGTGACCGACTATACCGGCCGCGGCAAGGCCGAAAAGAGCGAGAAGGGCGAGAAGAAAGAGGCGTCCACCCCATGCGCATCGACCGGCGGCGCCTGCGCCACGGGCAAGTGCGATAATTAATGTAATTGGGGACAAAAAGAGTCGAGGATTTAAGCGATGAATCCGGGCACCGGGAGATTCAAACAGATTTCGATTCTGTTCTTTGTCGCTCTCGCAGTGTGGCCGGTCTTGCTGGCCCGCTCCTCATTTACGCAATCAGGCCGCAACCTGGCCTCGGGCCGCCGCACCTCTACCCTGCAGGTGGTGGTCCAGCGCACGGATGATCCGAACAAACCCAAGCCCCTGCTGACCGATCCCAAGGAGGAGACCGAGCAGATCGTCTCTAAATCGGGGTTGGAGCTCTTTGACGGCGGGGTTTTGCAGAAGATCGATTCGTTCATGCCGGATCCGACGCCGGCCCGGATCGTGATCCTGATGGACAATTCGGCCACCTTGCAGTCGGACGTCAAGAAACTGGCCGCCATTCCGGCCGCCTTCGCTCCCGAAATCTACGACGGCGACAAGGTGATGGTCATCGGTTACGACCTCAAGCCGGAGATCATTACCGAATTCACCGACGACCCCAAACAGTTGCAGAACACGCTCTCGCTGCTGCGAAAGACCGACACTCCGCACCTGTTCGATGCGCTCGATGTCGTCATGGAGGGCGTCCTGAGGACCGAGGTCGGATTTTCGAAACGGGTGATCGTGCTGGTCGGCGACGGTCTGGACCGGGACAGCACCGTCAAATACGACCGGATCTCGGCGGAGCTGCAGAACGAAAACATCACCGTCTATGCGATCCAGGTCAAAGATCGCACCCGCGGAGCGTTGCGCAAGGATTCGCCCAAACCGGCCAGTGTCCTGGAACAGTTGACGGCCGGAACCGGCGGCAAGATCTATCCGATCGAATCGGATATCAAGGTGGCGGTCAAAGAGATCTGCGATGAGCTGCGCAACAGCCGCTATCAGCTCACCTACTCCCCGGAAGGGGTCAATCCGGTCAACAAACGCCGGCTCTTACTCTCGTCTCCCGATGCCACGGTCGTCCTGCGGTACAAAGGTTGGCACCCGCCGCAGAAACCTCAGTAGGCAGAGCTAGACGATCTCCACTCGATAATCCTCGATCACCGGATTCGAGAGGACATCGTGCGCGAATTTCTCGATCTGGGCCCGCGCCTGTGAGGCGTCGAGAGAATCGTCGAGGTTCAGCTCGAAATACTTGCCCTGCCGGACGTCGACGATTCCCTGGTAACCGATTGTCGCCGCGGCATGATGGATCGCTTTCCCTTGAGGATCGAGCACCCCCTTCTTGAGCGTCACGTAAACTTTGGCCAGCATCGTTATCCCTTCTTCCCTCCGAAAACTCGCTTAAAGATTCGATCGACATTCTTCAACTGCGTCTTCAAATCGAAGGTCTTGGCGATCTGATCGACGGTCAGGACGCGCGAAATATCGGGGTCCCGACCGACCAGTTCGCGAAAATCGGACCTCTCGTCCCACGACTTGAGCGCATTCCGCTGTACCCAATAGTAGGCCTCCTCGCGCGCCACGCCGGCCGCGGCCAGTTCGAGCAGCAGTTGCCCGGAGAAGACCAGGCCGCGGGTCAGGTTCAGGTTCTCCAGCATCCGCTCGGGGTTGACGACCAGCTTGTCGATGAGCCCCGCCACCTTCGCCAGCAGATAATCGACGGCCAGACAGGCGTCCGGCAGGATCACGCGTTCCGCCGACGAATGGGAGATATCGCGCTCGTGCCACAGCGCGTTGTTCTCCAGCGCCGTCACGGCGTAACCGCGAACCACGCGCGCCATGCCGCAGATCCGCTCCGAGAGGATCGGATTCCGCTTGTGCGGCATCGAAGAAGAGCCTTTCTGGCCCGGCTTGAAATATTCATGAGCCTCTCCGAGTTCGGTCCGCTGCCAGTGCCGGATCTGCAGGGCGATCTTTTCGAGAGTCGAGGCGATGATGGCCAGCGTGCAGACAAAATCCGCGTACCGATCCCGCTGAATGATCTGGGTCGAGATGCTGGCCGGCCGCAATCCGAGCAGGAAACAGACCCGTTCCTCGATCTCGGGATCGAGATGGGCGAAGGTGCCGACGGCTCCGGAGAGCTTGCCGTAGCTGATTCCGGCGCGCGCGCGCGCCATCCGATCGAGGTTGCGGCGGTTCTCTTCGAACCAGAGCGCGAAGGTCAACCCGAGCGTGGTCGGCTCCGCGTGCATGCCGTGGGTGCGCCCGACCATCGGAGTCTCTTTGAATTCGTGGGCCCGGCGTTTGAGGATATCGCTCAGCGCCTGCAGCCTGGAGATCAGCAGATCGCCGGCCTCACACAACTGGAGCGCGTTGGCCGTATCGACCACATCCGACGAGGTCAGGCCATAGTGCACCCAGCGGGCTTCGGGTCCGATGTTTTCGGCCAGATTGGTGGTGAAGGCGATCAGATCGTGATCCAGCGTCTGTTCCAGTTCGCGGATCCGTTCCACCGAGAAGGCCGCTTTCTGACGAATCACGTCAACCGCCGCCGCCGGAATCAGGCCGGCCTCGGCGTTGGCCTGACAGGCGGCCAGTTCGACATCGAGCCATTTGCGGAATCTATTCTCTTCCGTCCAGATCGCGCCCATCTCGGGCAAGGTGTAGCGGTTGATCATCTGAAAAGTAAGTCTCTCGAATTTTCACTCTAAACCGCGAAGCGCGCGAAAACCCGTAGAGTCAGCGTATTTCGCGTATTTCGCGGTTTGAAAACAAAGATAGAACATTAAATCTTACGATGCCTTCGATTTCGAATAACGTGAAAAACAGACGACGCTCAGCGCCGCCGAGGCGATCGGAATCACCCAATCGAAGAGACCGCCCCCGAGGCCGGTTCCGATCAGGAGCGCGGCGATCCAGACCAGGGCCCCCAGCGCCAATCCGATTCCCGCGCGGCGATAGGCGCGGCCCAGTTGTACGTCATCTTCACTCATTGACCGCCCACGTAGTAGCTCTGACGCGAACGCACGCTCAGGCCCCGGCGCGCGGGCAAGACTTTGATCAGGTGCAGGTCGTCGAGACTAGGTTTCAATTCGGTTAAAAATGCCAGGCTATATTGCGCGCCGATCTCGCTCAGGAGCGTGGGAAATGAAGCCGTCAGATCCTTGTGGGTCGGGGGCAGCCACATCTCCCCGCCGCTCGTCTCGGCGATATTCTTGAGCTCGATGGCCGCGCCCTCCAGCGCGCCCAGGTAGCTGGTCAATTCGGCGCGGCGTTTGCGCGAATTCCCGACCACCTGGATCCCCGGCGACGATTGGCGATTCATCCAACCCAGCGCCAGCCGGATCTCTTCACCCAGGGCCTGGGCCCAGCCGATCACGTAGACCGTGGCCTGCGAGCGCTTGATGGCGGCCAGGGCCTGCGGTTGCGTGGTGCGGCTGTCGGTATCGATCCCGTCGCTCACCAGCACCATGATCCGCCGGCCGGAACTCCGCTCCTGCAGCTTTTTGGCGGCCAGGGCCAGAGCGTCGTAATAACGTGATTTGAGTCCGATCCGGTACTTGGAACTCAAAGAGTGCATGGCCTCGTTACGATCGCTCGTCCAGTCCTGAATCAACTGGGTCCGGTCGGAATACTGGATGATGGCGATCTGATCTTTCGGCGAGAGGCTCGAGACGAAATTGTCCGCAAACTCGCGCGGCGTCGGCCGCGCCATCACCTGATAAGGCTTCTGATAGACCGGGGCATCTTTGCCGGCCGTCTTCTGCTCTTCCTCCGGCACCCGGTTATAGTTGGAAGGGCCGTTCTTGAAGGTGCCGATCTCGTTGCACAGATCGAGCACCAGCACGATGTTGGCGGGCTCATGCTTGATACTGGTCACCAGCCGGGGTTCGTCGTCCTCGATCACCAGCACATCCTTGGTCGTCAGGTCGTCAACCGACTTGCCGTCCAGATCGTAAGCTCTCAGCGGAATGACCACTTCCTTGGTCTCGATTCGGAGGACCGGTTTCTCTCCGGGCGGGCCCTGCTCGGGCTTTCCCGGCTGCGGCTGCGGTTTGCGGCCCGATTGAGCGAGGACTCCCGAGCCCCAGCAGAGGATTGCCGGCAGCGCCAGGGTTGGAATTAGAATCAGCCAGATCAGTTTGCGATAGCAACTTCTCATAACTCAATCCAATCACTGGGACCATCATAACGAGCGATCCGGACGCGCTTCTCGGCTCCGGCGGAGAAGAGAGGCGATCGTTCCTGCAAGGCGTTCATCGCCGCCAGCCTCGCCACGTCTGGATGATTGGTGTTGCGCGAGAGATGTGCCAACACGATATGGCCGGCTTTGCCGTCGAAATCTTCGCGCAGGTAGCGGGCCAGTTCGTCGTTCGACGTGTGCCCCTGACGGCTCAAAATTCGCTGTTTGAGCGCCCAGGGATAGTAGGTGCAGGCCCGCAGCATCTCGATCTCGTGGTTCGCTTCCAGGATCAGCAGGTCCGAGCCCCGAAACCGCTCGGCCGCCAGGGCGTTGATGTGGCCCAGATCCACGGCGATCCCCATCTTGATCCCTCGAGATTCGATCGTGAAGGCCATGGGGTCGGCGGCGTCGTGCGGGATCATGAAAGGTTGAAACCGCATCGAGCCGATCTCGAAATCCTGGGACGAGTTGAGCGCTTCGCCCCGGCGAACCTGCGCCACCTTCTCTCCGAGCTGACAGGCCTCGAGCGCCGCCGTCGAAACGTAGACCGGAACTCCCAGCGTCTTGGAGAGGACGGGGAATCCCCGCGCATGATCGCCGTGCTCGTGAGTGATCACCACCGCGTCGAGCCGCATCGGATCCTCGCCGACCGACTGGATCCGCTTCACCGTCTCACGGGCGCTCAAGCCACAGTCGATGAGCACTCGAGTCTCACCGGAGATGACCAAGGTCGCATTGCCCGAACTACCACTCCCAAGAATGCAGATTCGCATTAACCAGATAATTAG
>DATEFT010000977.1:0-6374 GCA_035280505.1 Blastocatellia bacterium
ATAATTATCGTGATAACCTCTTTGCGAAAGTTAGCAGAGTCCGATTGTTTGGTGAAAACGAATCACGCGAGCTGAAGCAGGTCTTTGTCGAACTCCGCCTTTCAGCCGGATATTGCCGGCCATCTGAACGCAATGCTGGTACCGAAGATTCCGGCTCGAAAAAGTTGCCCACAATATTTCAACGTTTCTCCCAGGATCGGAAGGAACGGAAGGAGAAGACGCTCCGGCCGGGAGAACTGTTGCGTGATGGAACACGAGCCGTCATCACAGGGGCTCCCGGTTGCGGCAAGTCAACTCTATTGCGCTGGATGGCGGGCCAAGTCTTGACAGATGGTTCGCATCGCTTACCAGTCTTTCTGGAACTTAGAAGCGTCAGCAAAGGCATTTTCGAGAAGTTCCATGGCAATCTGGCCGAACTGTTATTCGAGCAGGTAATTATGTCAAGTCTTCAGCTCGAATACCTGGAACGAGAGGCTCTGAAGGCTGAATTTGAGGCAACGCTGACCAATCATCAAGTAGCTATCTATCTGGATGGTCTGGATGAAACTCGTAATGCCGGCTTCTTCGGACCAATTTGCAGCGCCATCAATCAGTTCATTGAGTCGAAATATCGGCAGAATTTGCTGATCATTTCGTCGCGACCTTATGCGTTGGATGTGCGGTTTCCGGATGCCAGGCAAGTAGAGATCCAACCCCTCGACCGACATCAGATCCGGGACTTCCTACATAACTACTATAAGGATGACTCCAGAGTAGATGTCGCGGCCTTGGTTCAACAGCTCCAGCGAACTGAGTTGAGTGAGCTGGTCCAGGTACCGGTCCTGCTCAGCGCCTTGGTCAAGCGCTGTCGTGAGAATAGGAATTTGCCTGATACTCGACTTGAATTATACAAAGGACTGGTTCGCGATCTGGCTGTAACGGTTGATCGGGAGAAATGTATCAGCCGTTATAAATTCAATGATGAGGACGGTCGGCGGATCCTCCGTTTTCTTGAACAAATCGCTTTTGGAAAGCTCTTTGGGGCGTCAGCTAATTCTGAGACTGAATGGTTGACATTTGATGGGGATTGGATATTTCAGCAAGCAGAAGAGTTCTGCACGGCATTGAAAGACATCAACGCCGATGATTTTGCTGCAGATGTTAGGGCTACGCCATTGCTACGCGAAGTGGCCGAGGATGTTTGGGCATTCTCGCACCTGACAATTCAGGAATATTTGGCGGCCAAAGCACTGGTTAGAGCGCCGGACTTTGAGCCCATCTTTTGTCGTGCCTACTTCAATCCGACGCTGGTGGAGATGGAAGCTCTGCCTATGGCTTTGGGGTTGTTGAAAAATCCTGACACTCTTCTCCGGCTGATCGGACAGTTGCCAAAATTACCGAACTACGCTGGCCTGCGTCTGCAAGCGCGCACCTTGGCCTATGCGACGGGAATCTCATACGATCTGATTGCCTCTCTGGTTGACCAGTTGGTCGATTACGTAGGCCAGGCACAGCTTGAAGAAACACTTTACGCTGTTTCCAATGTCTTGAAATTCGAAGGGATCGGAGATAGATATGCCAACAGCATTAACAAAAGACTCGGTCAGTTATTGAAGGCAGAGAGCCATGACGTACGTCGGCGTGCTGCCGAACTGCTGGGCTTAGTTGGCGACGCGCGGGCGCTCCATATTCTGCATAAAGCCTTGAAGGATGAGGATCGCGAGGTGCGTCGTAGCGTAATCTCCGCATTGGACCAAATTGGCGGAGAACAAACGACTCCGATTTTAATCGAAGCATTGAAGGATAAAGATTCCGAAGTGCGTGCGGGTGCTGCCTGTGCACTAGATGGAATCGGAAGAGCCTGGACGATTCCAGCCTTGATCGAAGAGTTGAATGATAAAGACCGTGAAGTACGTATGATCGTGGTATCTACGCTGGGATGGTTTGAAGACTCGCAGGCAATCCCGGCCCTGGTCGAAATGTTGGAGGATGAAGACGGCGGGGTCCGAGCTGCTGCCGCGCACGCGCTGGGCTGGATTAGGGATGAGCAGGCGATCCCGGCATTGATCGAAGCGTTGAAAGACAAAGAAGAGAATGTCTGCGCAGAAGCGGAATGGGGATTGGATAATATTAGAAGAGATTGGAGGTATTCGGATCCGCTTGAGGCATTGAATGACTGGAACGCTGAAGTGCGTGTCGCCGCGATATCTACGTTGGAACAAATTGCTGGCAATCGCGCGCTTGCGGTTTTGATTGGGGCGTTGCAGGATGTGGATCGGGAAGTGAGTTGGGAGGCTGCAGCGGCCCTGGGACGGATTGGAGGGGAACGCGCTCTCACAGCTCTGATCGAGACGTTGGATGGTAGGGACTGGGGAGTAAATCCGAAGACTAAGGTGGCAGAAGTGCTGGGCCAGATTGGAGATGCACGTGCCATCCCCGCGCTTATCAGGGCATTGAAGAATTGGAACCGTGAACTACGTCAGAAGGCCGCGGAGGCTCTGGGCCGGATTGGAGGAGAGCGCTCACTCTCAGCTCTGTCTGAGGCATTAAAAGATCGGGAGCGGGAAGTTCGTGCAGCCGCAGCGACTGCGCTGGGACAAGTTGGAGGAGAATGGGCACACACTGCTCTGATAGGGGCGCTAAGTGATATGGACTGGAATGTGCGTCAGAAAGTTATAGAGGCGTTAGACCAGCTCGGAGAGAGGCACTGAGCCAAATTGCAGAAGAGCAGGCGGTTCCGGCGTTAGTCGAGGCATTGGCGGAAATTGAGGGTTACTATTCGACAGGATTGATAGAAAGGGGATCGACCTAATTGCTTGAGGATGATGCTGACGAGACGGCGAGCCCGATCGCAAATGGCACTCTTGCCAGGTTAGAATTGAAAAAACAGTTCTTTCGCTAATAAAGAATATGTCTCTCGATATGTTTTTTAGGCTAGTGTGCTGTGGATCAAATTTTGTAACGGACTGAGTTTAAAGGCAAAAATCGCTGTATTGGATTTCGCGGGTTTTTGCACCTAAGTGGGATTTGAGAAGGCCGGTTATTGCTTGTAAACGGTTGATAGTTATGGGTTAAAAGTCGGGACAGCGAGATTTGAACTTGCGGCCTCTTGCACCCCAACCAAGGAACGTATTTTGTCTGTACTCGTCTCTACTTTTCTTATCTTGCCAAATCGATCAAAATACAGGAGCTTAGTAGTCTGATGTGGTCGGCAGTTGTCTCGTGTGATCAGCCGATTGTGTAACATCAATGTGTGACAGCTCTATTTTGATCAGGCTACAATCCTTTAGTAATTCTCAATACAGTAAAGTTTAAAGAATTTACAATCTAATCGAGGCCGTAACCCGTTTAGATAAAGTACGTATTGAAAATCACTGATAGTCCTTTTATAAGAGAAAATTCTTATGAAGGCAAGAGATGGCTATGTCGGATATAACGAAAGCCGGAAAAGATATTTTGCCAGGGTGACCTCGACCGATCCGCTGACCGGCAAGCGGAAAGATATCGTCCGGTTCGCCAAGACGAAGACTGAGGCGGTGAGAATTAAGACCGAGTTGCTCTCTACTCTTAATACAGAAGGGGTCAAGGCATTCTGCGTATCGACGACAACCTTTTCTGCATTGGCCCGCAAATTCGAGAAGGAGAAGTTGATTCCGGCCGTTTACGTCGGAGAGAAGAAGATCGCCGGTCGCCGGGAATTGACTGCGCCCACGGCGTGGCTGAAACAATTGGAATATTTCTTCGGGAGAAAGAAGCTTTCCGAGATCACCAAGGGCGACATCGAGAAGTTCAGAATCTGGCTTTCAAAGGTTCCCGCGCGCAGCAAAATTGAGGAGGTCGACGGAAAGCTGATGTTGATCACCAATCCCAAGGGGAGTCTGAGGGGAATGGAATCGCTTAACCGGCCGGTAGAGTTGCTGAGAACAATGTTTAATTACGCGATCGACGAGAAATTACTGCGTGCCGATCAGAGCCCATTTTTCGAGAAGAAGACCAGAGCGTTAATCGATAGGCCTGCGGAAACGAAGCGCGAGCAGCTCCCGAGCTTCGGTGAGGAGATGGCCTTGCTCGATGTCTGCACTGGAGATCGCGCTCATCTCCGGGCGATCATCATTATCGCTTCGGATTCCGGGTTGCGACGGAATGAACTCTTTACACTCTCCTGGAAGGAGAAGGATATCGACTTCGAAAATCGGCAGATCAGGGTCAGAGCGATTAATGCGAAAGGTAATAAAGCGCGAACGATTCCAATGACGCAGCGAGTTCATGAAGAGCTGCGGCGGCTCAAAGAGCAGTCTGGCGACCATCCATCAGGCCTTGTATTTGGTGGGCTTAAAGAAGTGAAAAGATCATTCAACACGGCCTGTCGATTGACGGGAATTGAAGATCTTCACAAATACGATCTCCGGCACGCCTTTGTCACGCGATTCACTCTGAGGTGATAGATCTTGGCCGCGAAGATATCGTAAAGGAAGGGTTCGACTGGAAATGGGAAATTTTATAATTGGCGGCGACTCGAGATAAACTGCGAGCACTCTTTACAGAAGCGGTCATTTCCAGTGTCGAGCTTTAGGTGGGAATCACAGACTGGCGCCGACGCCTATTTTTCGAAGACCCTGATCTTATGAATCTGTCCGCGGTGATCATCTCATGCTGTAGAGCAACCAGATGGTGACGGCATAAACCGTGATGATTCCGATGGAATCCAACCCGAAGACAAAGATCTTTTTACCGGCACGGTAGGTCAGACCGATCACCGCGATGGCGGTCGTCGTCATGGCCGCAATGGCGGTGATCAGATGGGTGTTCGAGACCAATGAGAGAATCGGGCCTTTGGTATATAGAATGTCGTCCAAGGCCAGAATGCCGATATTGAACAGATTGCTGCCGAACAGATTACCGACAGCTAGATCGACCGCTCCGATTCTCAGTGCGGCGAAGGAGACCACGACCTCGGGCAGAGAAGTCGTCATGGCGATCAGGATGCTACCGACGAATGTCCGGCCGAGCCCGGTCTGCTCCGCCAACTGGTCACCGATCCGCGGAAGATAGGTCGCGGCCGCCACCACGATCGCCGCACTCAGAGTATAGAGCGTATAAGCTCGCGCCTTTGAAATAGATTGGTACCGGGCTTTCTCCGCTCGCTCTTCGATAAAACTGGAGATCTGTTTCCGCTCGTGCAAATATACCAGGCGCATCGCCGCCAGATAGAGCAGAATGAAGAGCGGGCTGTACAACCCGATCCAGCCCAGCGCCGGAATCTTGTCTCCGGCAGCCAGACACACACCGATTATTCCCAACATCAAGATCCCGAAAGCCGCCGATAAAACTTGCCCTTGATGGGCCTGCGAGGAGAGCGGTGCCGCGTTTATTCGGTGATCGAGCAGCGCGATAATCAGGATATTGAACATACAACTGCCGATCACGTCGCCGGCCGCGAGATTGGGCAGATCATAGATCGTCACCGAACTGAGCCCGGTGATCAATTCAGGGAGGGAGGTTACCGACGCCATCAAGGCCACGCCCACCCAGGTTCTGCTCAACCCGGTCTTCTCCGCAATCACGTCGCCATATTTTGAGAGCTGAGTGCCGGCTGCGAGGATGACGGCAGTACAGACACCGAACTGAAGCCAGATCTGCATGCTATTGGCTCTCCGTTTAGTCGTAATCAGCGTTAATTCGATCGTCAGGTCGGTCCAGTACCGAACTACGATGTTACGAGGCCGGAAGTTCCGGCGGGAATGGCTGCGGCCGGTGGAGATCCAGGCAAATACCAAAGTTGTCATGAATCAATGCGCGAAGGTCGTCCGGTATCGAGATCTCTTCACCACTGAGATCTGGACCTGATCTCAATGTGGCACCGCATTTGCAGCTCAGTTGGTGAGATTGAAATCAGGGCGCGCGGATGACAACGTCGATCAAGATGTTTTAGCAATGTTACCTGCGCGAAGGAGATAGCTGACAGGAGCAGAAAGAGATGGCAAATAAGCGAAATCGGCGACTCAAAGAATTGATGGCGATCTGGATGATCGGAGAGGGGATTGTTGGGGCATTACGCCCCAGGCGGTACATGCGGCTCTGGCGATTTGGCCCCGAGCCATATCGGAATTTGATCGATACGCTGGCGGAGCATCAGGGAACGACCCGGATCTTGTGCGCGGCGGAAGCCGGAGTCGGTTTGTGGTGGGCATTGCGGCAGCTTTCCGGGCGCCCGGAGCCGCGCTTTACTGCGCGCTTCTGATTCGGGTAGAAGAGATCGGTACTGTCAGGCCGGCGACGATCGAGGTGGTAAAAGAACTTGAAGTGGATATTGAGCGGAAGCACCATGATTCATCGCATGCTCGCCCTCTCCATTGCGCTTTGTCTGCTCATGCCGAACCTCGCAGCAGCCGGCA
>DATEFT010000978.1:0-3141 GCA_035280505.1 Blastocatellia bacterium
GTAGAGGCCGGCCAGCAGATAGGCCTTGTTGATCTTGACCGAGATCCCGAATCCGGGCTCCTTCTCCAGACCGGCTTGCCGCCCTTTCTCGGCGCGGAGTTTGATCTCGCTCCAGCGCGGTTTGAACGACTCCTTCTCCTCGTTGCTCGGTTCCGGTTTCTGATTCGCGGTGATCACTTTGAAATCGGACTCGAAGGCGTCCTTATGAGCCGCGAAGTAGGCGTCGAGCTCCTCTTTGGAGACCTGGAGTTCGCGATTTCGTTTGGAATATTCGGTCGCCAGCAGTTGATCGATCCCCAGGGCCAGCTCGCGCTGAAAGCGCTCGCCCTTATTCAACCCTTCGGCCTCCGCCGCCTGAGCCAGCGCATATTTCTGTTTCAGAGTCTGAATCAGCTTCTTACGCTCATTCTCATTCTGGGCGAGCCGGCGTTTATCCGGTTCCGAGGCGCCGTTATCGATGATGCTGGTCAGGTCGGTCGCGACCAGGGTGGCGAACTCGCTCCTCCGAAAATAGCTGCAGGATTGCGCCGCCAGGACGGTGGTGAGGGCCAGGAAGATCCAGGCCGGTTTGCTCTCTATTTTCAAAACAAGACTCCTTTGGGAAAAATTGTTCGGGGCGCCGAAGCGGGCGGTCTGGGTTCGTCGCGGTGAGGTCCGGATGATTCAGACCTTCTGCGTCAGTTCGACCAGCACGCCGCCGGTGCTGGCGGGATGGATGAAAGCGACGAGCGCTCCGCCGGCGCCGATTCGCGGCTCTTCATCGATCAACCGCACGCCGCGCGCTTTCAACTCCGCCAATTTGGCGCGGATCTCTGAAACCTCCAGGCACAGATGATGAATGCCCGGACCGCGCTTGGTGATGAATTTACCGACCGGGCTCTCCGGGGAGGCGGCCTCCAGCAGTTCGATGCGGCTCTCGCCGATCGGCAGCATGGCGACCCGCACCCCTTGCTCCTCGACGATCTCGATTCCTTCCAGTTCGAGCCCGAGACCGTCGCGCCAGAACCCGATCGCTTCTTCGATCGAGTTCACGGCCACACCGAGATGCTGAATTTTTTCGAGAGATGAAGACATGCTATTTGATTTGAATGCGGCTGGAAATCTCCTCCACAATCGAGTACGGATCCCGCTGCCGGGAGGTGACGGCGGCGGCCAATTCCTGTAGTTGTCCGGGCGCCAGCGCCTCGTTCAACACGCGCCGGAGCAGGTTCTCCCGCAACAATTCGACCAGACGATTCTCGGCGACGCCGGTTCGGCGGTCCGCCGAGCCCGGTCGACTCCGCTGAAAAGCCGCATAGTTTTCGAGGGCCTCGGCAAATTCGGCGATGCCGCGATTCTGGGTGGCGACGGTGCGGATGAGGGGAGGTTGCCAACCGTCGGGACGTTCCGACATTTCGAGCAGCGTGATCAGTTCGCGCTCCGTGCGTTCGACGCCGTCCCGATCGGCTTTGTTGATGACGAACAGGTCTCCAATCTCCATGATGCCCGCCTTGATCGCCTGGATGTCGTCGCCCATCCCCGGCACGAGCACGACCACCGAGATGTCGACGGCCTTCACGACATCGACCTCATCTTGTCCGACTCCGACCGTTTCAACGAGCACTCTATCGTATCCGGCGGCATCTAAAACCGCAACCGCGTCCACCGTCGCCCGGGCCAGCCCGCCCAGGTTGCCGCGCGTCGCCATCGAACGAATAAAGACTCCGGGATCTCCGGCCAGCATCTGCATCCGGATTCGGTCCCCGAGAATGGCCCCGCCCGTAAAAGGACTGGAAGGATCCACCGCGATGATGCCGACGGTCCGGCCGAGAGTGCGGTAATGTAAGGCTAGTTTGTCAACCAGGGTCGATTTGCCGGCTCCGGGCGCGCCCGTGATCCCGATGGCCACCCCGCGTCCCGTATGCGCAAAGAGCGCCTTCATCATCTCCCCGGCCTCTGAGGTATGGTTCTCGATCTTGGAGATGGCGCGGGCGACAGCGCGCGCGTCGCGCGCAAGAATTCGTTCCACAAGAGAGGGTGACGCAGTCATCAGAGGTCGACGCTCGACGATCAATCACTGACCGATGCTCGCAGACACCGGCCAAAGATCATCAATAATACTCGTAAGAGAGAAGGGGAAACAAACGAAAATAACGAACCCGGCGAAAAATCGTGAGCTTTTTCGCCGGGTTCGTTAAACTCGGTTTACCAACCATGGAACCGTCGATGATCTTCCTGGAGATGCAGATTCAAACCGCGGAACACGCTAAATCATCGGTCTTTCGCGTGTTTCGCGATTTGATTCTCAAATTCCAAACAACATCCTTTCCAGAGTAGTCGATCATCTCTTCGCGAAATTCCGTTGCCACATTCTGAACATCAGGATCGCCCACAAGACGCGGGAATTGTCGCCGGATTTCGACTGATGCTGTTTCCAAAGTTTCGCCACGGCCGCCCGATCCAGCAGTCCGTCGTGAGCCGCCGAATCGAAGAGCAGGCTGTTGGAGAGCTGATAGAGGTCTCCCCGCAACCAATCGGCCAGGGGCAGCACCATCCCCATTTTGGGGCGTGAGACGATCTCCGGCGGCAGCAGCTTGCTGACCGCTCGCCGGAAGATATATTTCCCTTCCCGCCCGCGCATGATCAGGTTGGATGGGATGCGCGCCATCAATCCCAGGAACTGATGGTCCAGCAACGGACACCTCACCTCCAACGAGACCGCCATGCTGGCGCGATCGATCTTGGTCAGCAGATCATCGGTCAGGCGGGTCTTCAGATCCAGGTACCGGACTCTGGCCATCGGATCGTCCGTTCGCGGACGCTGACCGTGATCGAAGAAGGACTCGAACGGGTTGTAACCGTTCAATCGCGACTGCAGGTCACGCCCCAGAATCGTGCGGCGTTCGCCCGCCAGGCTCCCGTAGAGCGAATTCAGATAGGCCGTGGTCGGATCCGTCACTTCACCCCGCCGGGCCTCGTGGAATCCGGACGCCGGCAGCCAATCGTTTCGCGAATAGAGGGCCGAGAGCGCATTGAAGATCGGCCGGCGAATGGAGGCCGGCGCCAGATCCCAGAGGCGTCCCCCGATCCCCTCGGGGGCCGTCCGCTGTGAACCCGACCAATTCTCATCGCCGTCGTTGCCGGAGAGAACCACCGTCAGGG
>DATEFT010000979.1:0-4893 GCA_035280505.1 Blastocatellia bacterium
TAGATCCCTATGAACATAGGGGTTAAGCCCTTTAAACCCGGATCCATTTGATAATCAGGCGGGCCGCGCAGAGTTATCCACTCCGGCGAGATTGACTTGGTGAATAGACAGGAGGCTCCACCGCCCGCTGGTCGAAGTGTATCGATCGACCCAATGACCGGCTCTTCTAATAAAGCACGCTCTAAAAAGATCCGAACAGGAGGTGAGTAAAACCCGAGTGAACAATCAGCAAAGCAGGGATGATAATAGCTGGCTGCCGTTTCAGAACCGGGTGGATGAGCTACATGAAATCATCCATAACATCGCGATCCAGGGCGGAGATCGGCTGATCTTGCTGATCGCCATGCCGGAGATGGGCAAATCATGCCTGCTCAAGCACCTGGATGGTGAGGTGATCAGTCGCAGCTCCGCGCAGCATCATGTGAGTTACGTGAACCTGGGTGCGGAGCGGCCCGAGATTCGGACCGACCTCAAAGCCCTCCTGGCCCAACTATTCCAGGGTCAAGATTGGGGCCACGGGCCTGACGAACCGGATCCTGCGGATCAACAGGGTTATCTCAACCGACTGGTCTCCACTACCACTCAAATAATTCTGCGATCGAATCGGCCGTGGTTAGTAAAGCTCGATAATGCCGAGCTCATGAGTAAAGATACGGCCGGCAAGATGAGAAGGGCGCTCTGCAGTATCATTCGTGAGCTGAGGACGAAGAACCGGGATCACTTATTGAGTTTTATCGCGGCCAGCCGGGTCGAGATCCCGGCCTTCAAGGGAATTATCCCCGAGCCGGGCTTTAGAACCATTATCTTAACGCACTTCGATGACAATGTTATCTCCAAAACTTTAGAGAAGATCGGTACCAATTTAGGCCTCCAGCAATCGACGGAGTACTATCAGCAACTCGGCAAATGGTTATGGCGGGAGACCGAGGGGCTTCCGGCCCTGCTGGTCAAGTACCTGAAATGGATCAATGACAACCTCTTCGTCTTCGGCGACGACTTTGAGGAGACGAGCCGGAAACTCTTCGAGAAACTCGCGCGGCCTTATATCGAAAACAAGCTGCTGGCCCTCGATACGGTGGTTCCCGGCACGATCGTCAATCACCGCCGCGAGGAGGTCCGCCCGGCCTTCTCCGAGCTGGTCCTCGGAACCTCCATCTTCCGGCTCGTCACCAGGTCGCATCTCACCCTCATGGCCCATCAGCAGCCGCTCCTGAGCGACGCCATGCAGACCATTCAAACGCTGAGCACTCCCTATGACGCCTACGACATGTACGGCTTGCTCCCCGTGGTTAAACCCGTGGCTGAATTATGGTATGTTCCATACACTACCGTCAGACGCCTCTATTTTAAATACCGATATCTCTCCGTCGAGGATCAGATCCGAGTCCACCGGCAGGCGCAGGAGATCTATGCGAATTGGGCCGACATCAGGTCCGGATCCGATCAGATTCGATTTCTGATCGAACAATTCTGGCACGAGGTTGAAAAGGTCCGCCTCTCCCCGCCCCCGGATCCGCTGGGCCATATTACCGAATATGTCGATCGACTCCTCGACCCGCACCTGTTGAGCGACGAGTTCGATTATCAGGACCTTCATAAACTATTCCGCAAACTCGCAGAGAACGACAAGGAATTACAGAGCTCCCTGGAGGAGTTGAGACGCGGATTTTCGACCGAGTTTCTGACGTGGCTGCATAAGCGTGAGGAGAAACCATGACTACCAATAAGGCTCCGTTCCCCTACATTCCGAGGGAGGGATTCAAATCCCAGATCCAAGATGCCATCTTTGTCGCTCGCCGACAGCGGGAGAATCAGGTCGTCCTCTTATACGGCAAGGGCGGCGACGGCAAGACCTACTTCGTGCGAGAGCTGCCGAATGAGGTGAGCGACCCGGATCTCGCCTGGGTCGGTCCCTATGACATCGACGACGCCGAATACTGGCTGCTGCCCAACCTCGAGAGCGAGATCGCCGAGAAACTCGACCCCGAGCGCCGATTCTTCGCCCCCTACTTCGACTACCAATCGAAGCTGCCCGCGGTCGAGACCACCAAGATCGAGTTCGAGACGCTGGTCGGATCTTCGCGCCAGGGGGAGAGGATCTTCTTCGATTGCTACCACCGCTTTGTGAACGAATCGCGGCAGATTCCGGTCCTGATCCTCGATACGCTGGAGGCGATCCGCGGCCTCGACTTCCTGCCGCGCCTGGTCCGCTGGATGAAGGGGATGAAAGGCACGGTCTTCATCCTCGCGTCCCGGCCCATGTTCATCCAGGGGGCCGAGGATCCGCTCTTGATCGAGCTGAAGGCCGCACCGACAGCCCTGCCATGTCATATCGTCAAGTTGGAACACTTCACCGAACAGGAGAGCAACGAGTATTTGACTCAAAGCGCGGTCGGCGCGGCCCTCTCGGAAGATCATCGGCGAGCGATCATCGATCTCTGCGACGGTTCCCCCTTGTGGCTGGCCATGACCGTCAACTATCTCTCGCAGAACGAAGTTCCCCAGGAGGTATCGACCTGGCCCGACAAAGACGCGATTACCGCCGAATATCTGCGGGACGATTTTCTGCGCCGCCTGACCGTCCCCTACCGCGGATCGGACTTCTGGGCGGCGGCGGTCAAGTATCTGGGGGTCGTGCGAAGGCGCGTCAGCCTGCAGGTCTGGCGGCGACTGATGACGAACCGCACGTTCCCCGACGGGATCACAACCTGGGAAGAGGCCTGGGGGAGACTGAAAGCGTTGCCCTGGATCCGGACGCGCGCCAACGAAAACTACGTGACCCTGCACGATGCGGTGGCCGAGGCGCTGGCCCAGCGGGTGATCCCACTGGACGACAAAGATCACTCCTGGCGCAAAGCGCTGTGGGACGCGGCGGCCAGGACCTATTGGGAGTTGGTCGAGCAGGAGATGCGGGCCCTGGAAGATGCTCGCCGGCAACTGAACGCCGTGATGGAGACGCGCCGGGACGCTCCGCCCGACCTGATCAGGGAGTTCATCAAGCTCAGCGTCAAGACCACCGACTACTATCTGCTGGTCTCGACCGCTTTCTACTACCTGATGCTGAGCGACCGTGAAGCCGGAATCAAGAAATTCGTGGAGCTCTTTGAGGACTCGTACTCGTCGCACGCCTACCGTTTGATCGAGCTCCTCTGGCTCGAACTTCAGCGGTTTCTGCCCGGCGAGCAGACCTTCGATCCGCTGGACGACATCATCAAACCGGAGCTGACCCGTTTCCAGGCCTGGTACAAAGCTCATCCGGACAACCAGTACGAGGTCGAGAGCCGGATGGCGAGATACCTGACCCCGAAAGGGGTCGCCTCCGCGACTGAAGCCGTGAAACGCCTCACCAACCTGTTGGAGGTCAACTATCACAATGAATCCCGGGTCTATCCGCTGCTGATTCTGCGTGCCAATGCCAGGCTTCGGGTTCCGCCGGGCGCGGTGCTCGCGCGCCAGGACTTCATCACGGCCTGCGATCTGGCCAAAAAAGAGACGGCCCCGGACAAGGTGAAAAAGAACCTGGGCGATTCGCTGAAGGAACTGGGATATTTTCATCGATGCACCGGGGACTGGGGGGCGGCACGGTTGGCCTATCGCGAGGCGCTCGAGGCGACTCCGGTCTCCAACCTCGAGAATCGCGCGGCGATTCAATCGCAGTTCGCCTATGTTCAGGCGCTCCGCGGCCGCCACCAGGAAGCCCAGGAGATGGTGGAGTCGGCCTTGAAGGTTCGCCGGAAATTCGGCGACAAGCTCTATATCGGGTTGGCCCTGAGCGTGAGGGGAGAAGTGAGCCGCTATCAGTGCCGATTCAATGAAGCCATGGACTCTTATGATGAGGCGGAGTCCATCTTCATCGATCTGGCCCGGAATCCCTGGCTGGGTGTGATCCGCCAGGAGATGGCCATCTGCCTCTTCCAGGCCGCCAGGGCTAAAGAGGTGGTCCGCCGGTTCAGCCATTACAACGAGATGTTCGTCAAAGCCCAGGATCTGATCCTGGAATCGATCGCCATCTGTCGCGACTCCAATATTCGGAACCTGCCCCTGGCTCTCAACCGGGGCGGGCGGATCTTCGGCGGCCATGACCTGGAGCGGGGATTGGAGTACCTGAAAGAAGGAATCGATGTCGCCGGCGAAGTCGCGGACGATATGTTCCATCTGGCGAACCTGATCGAACTGGCCACCTTGAGCTTCAGCGCCTGGGAGAGAACTCGAGATCCGCAATATCTCCAAGTAATCGAAAGCCGGACGGACGAGATCAACCAGGCCTGCGACGATACCGACTTCTTCGGTCTGGAAGGCAGATGGGAGGTGCTCCGCGGACATATCAAATTCTCGAAGGCCCTGGCCACCAACGGCCTCAGGGACCAGCACGGGCTCTTCGGTGAAGCGCTGAGCCTCTATGAGTCGGGATATCCCAAGATCGCCAAGGGATACCAGGGAGCCTACGGGATCATCGTTCTCCACGAACAGATGGAAAAACTCGATGAGTTGATGCGGAAGCTGCCCGAAACCGAAAGGGAGCGATGGCTGACCGAGATCGACAATGCGTGGAGAAATCTGCCGCCCGAAGAGAAGGATATGGTGGCCACGCTCAACTCGATGCTGACTGACCTCTATATCGAGCAGAAGATCTGAGTGAAGAGCAGTGGGCGGGCTTTTCGCGAGAGGAAGAGTCGGACCGGCCATCGAGGGGGAAGGTGTTCCCCCTCGATGGTCAGCCAGGGAGCTGTGCGTAGGCGGCGGCGGCCACCCCTTGATCGGCGGCTTCAAGCCGATGAAACCTGAGTAATCGCAATCCTTCGAGCTTCAACAGTTCCGGATAGATGGCCTTGTAGATACGGCAATAAGGAGATTTGACATCGTATCCCCCGGTGGCCCTGAAAGTGACCTTCG
>DATEFT010000980.1:0-5904 GCA_035280505.1 Blastocatellia bacterium
TAACCTCACTTATCCGGTGCTGCTGGCGGGGTCGCTCGCGGAGGGCGAGATTCAACGACGGCTCCCCCAATTGGTTAATTTCGGCGCATATCCGACGACGATCTTTATCGGGCGCGACGGATTGGTCAAGCGGATTCATACCGGTTTTGAAGGGCGGGCCACGGGCGAGCGCTTCACCAGGCTCAAGGCTGAATATGAGGAGTGGATCAAGGAATTGTTAGCGGACCGAGAGTTATCATAATTATAAATCTGGAGGACTCATTATGGCAGGCAGGATAAATCGTCGTGAATTCATCAAGTGGAGCGCGGCTGCCGGCACCACGATCGGCGCCGGGTTGAATCTCAAGGCTCGAGCCTCGACTTTCTCATCCGATCGGGACGACAGTCCGAACGGGCGCATCACGCTCGGATTCATCGGGGTCGGCGCGCGCGCGCACGACGTCATGAGCGATGTGGTCAAGATGCCGGGGTTCGAGGTGGTGGCGGTCTGTGATGCCTACCAGGGCCGTCTCGAACGGGCGCTCGAACGCACCGGCGGGCGCGCCAAGGTCTACAAAGATCACCGCGAGTTGCTGGCCGCTCCAGGGATCGATGCCGTTTACATCGGCACCCCCGACCACTGGCATAAAGATCACGCCATCGCCGCGCTTAACGCCGGCAAGGACGTCTACATCGAGAAACCGCTCACCTATACCATCGATGAGGGCCTGGAGATCATCGCGGCCGTCAAAAAGTCGGGCCGCATCCTGCAGGTGGGCAGCCAGAACATCAGTTTGCCGGCTCAGGCCAGGGCGAAGGAGATCATCGAGTCGGGTCGGCTCGGCCAGATCACGATGATTCGTTCGAGCACCAATCGCAACACCGCCGGCGGCGCCTGGATCTATCCGATTCCGCCGGACGCCAGCGAACAGACGGTCAACTGGGAGATGTTCTCCGGCCCGTCACGCAAGCACTCCTTCAGTCTCGAACGCTTCTTCCGCTGGCGCTGCTACAAAGACTATTCCGGCGGGATCGCGACCGATCTCTACGTCCATACCATGACCACCATTCACTACCTCATGGGCGTGCAGGCTCCGGACACGGTCTTCGCGGCCGGCGACCTGTATCGTTGGAAAGAGAGCCGGGACGTGCCGGACACGATCAACGCCATCTTGCAGTATCCCGAAGGCTTCACCGTCAATCTGAGCGCGACCTTCAATAATCAATCGGCCAGCGAGCGGAGCATGGAGATTCTCGGGACCAAAGGCACCCTCTCGATCGGGCGAGATCTGACCTTCACTCCGGAAAATCCGATCGAGGACAATAGCTGGATCGTCGAATCGTGGCCGCAGAAGCTGCAGGATGCCTATTACAAGGATCCGAAAGTGCGCGCGGCGGAGGTGCCGCAGAGTTGGGATCCGAAGGTGATTCAGACCGAAGAGGTCTGGAGAGGCGTCGGCCGCAACTCGACGGTCTTGCATTTCGAAAATTTCCAGCGGGCCGTGAAAGACCGCAAACAGCCGGTGGAAGATGTGCTGGCCGGGCATCGCGCCGCGGCCGTCGCCCACATGATCAATCTCTCGGCCGCCCAGAAGCGGCCGATCCAGTGGGATCGTTCCCGCGACAAGGTCAAAGCCTGAAACATTTTTTCAAATCGATGAATGAACCGCGAAATACGCCAAATACGCGAAGACCTGCCCGGTTTAGCCTGTTTCGCGTCTTTCGCGGTTTGAAAATGGAGGTTCACGACATGCGCAAATCGGCGCTGTTGGTTCTGATGATCTGCTGGTCGCTCAATTTCGCCGGACCGGCGGTGACCGGGCAGGACCAGGAGGACAATCGACTCGATCGATTGAAGCGCGAGGCCGCCACCGAGATCGACCAACGGCAGGTCCTGACCCAGCAGATGGTCGATCAGATCTTCAGTTATAGCGAGCTGGGTTTTCATGAATACGAGACGTCGAAGTACGTGACCGGCATCCTGGAGCAGAACGGGTTCAAGGTCGAGCGGGGAGTCGCCGGCATCCCTACCGCCTGGGTCGCGACGTGGGGCAGCGGCAAACCGGTGATCGCCTTCATTACCGACATCGACTGTATCCCGCGCGCCTCGCAGAAGCCGGGCGTCGCTTATCACGATCCGATCGTCGGGGACGCTCCGGGCCACGGCGAGGGTCACAACTCAGGGATGGCGGTGAACGTGACGGCCTCGATCGTGCTCAAGAAATTGATGGAGAAGAACAAGCTCTCCGGCACGCTCAAACTCTTTCCGGGCGTGGCTGAAGAGCTGGTCGCGGCCAAGGCCTTCTATCTTCGCGCCGGCCTCTTCAAAGACGTGGACCTGACCCTGGGCTCGCATGTCGATAGTGAGTTCGCGACCTCATACGGGCTGGGCGAGCGGACCAGCGGACTGGTCTCGGTCCAATACCTCTTTCACGGCCAGGCCGCGCATTCGGCGGGCGCGCCGTGGTCGGGGCGCAGCGCGCTCGACGCGGTGGAGCTGATGAACGCGGGCTGGAACTATCGGCGCGAGCATCTGCGTCTGCAGCAGCGTTCGCACTATGTCATCGTCAACGGCGGCGATCAACCGAACGTCGTGCCTTCGGAGGCCGGAGTCTGGTACTACTTCCGCGAACTCGACTATCCGCGGATCAAAGAGCTCTACGAGTTGGGCAACCGGATGGCCCAGGCCGCGACCATCATGACCGACACGACCGTGACCCAGCGGATCGTCGGCTCCGCCTGGCCGTCGCACTTCAATAAAGTGGTGGCCGAGGTGCAGCAGAAGAATATCGAAATGATCGGCATGCCTCAGTGGAGCGATGCCGATCAGGCGCTCGCCAAGGCTCTGCAGCAGGAGATCGGCGCCAAGGTCGAAGGCATGAAGATGAAAGTCAAACCGCTCGAACCGCCGAAAGATCCGATCGGCGGCGGCTCGGACGACATCGGCGACATCTCCTGGAATTGCCCGACGGTCTATCTGCGCTTTCCGGCCAACATTCCCAATCTGCCCGGCCACGCCTGGCCCAACGCGGTCGCCATGGCGACCCCCATCGCGCATAAAGGCTCGACGGCCGGGGCCAAGGCTCAGGCTCTGACGGCGCTCGATTTTCTGCTCTCCCCGGAACTGGTCAAACAGGCCTGGACCTATTTCAACGAGGTTCAGACCAAGGAGATCAAGTATCAGCCGCTGATCAATCCCGGCGACCAGCCGGCGCTCGATCTCAATCGGGAGAAGATGGAGAAGTTCGCCCCGCAGTTGAAGAAGTTCTACTACGACTCGTCCAGGTACAAGACCTATCTGGAACAGCTCGGGATTCAATATCCGACGGTGAAGAAGTAGAGAAAAGATAAACCGCGAAAGACGTGAAGCTTATCGATTCGCGTCTTTCGCGGTTTAAGGGAAGAGCGGTGCTGCTTATGAGCGCGCCGCTTCGGAGGCGAGGGCCGTCCGCTTGGCGGTGATGCTCGCCAGAAGGCTGTCGTATGAATCGGCGAAGGCCTTGACGCCGTCGTCCTGCAGTTGCTGGCAGACCTGACCGAGGTCGATTCCAGCCTCCGAGATCTTGGCGATCGTATGCCGGGCCTCCGGCAGATTGGCCTCCAGGGTCAGGGCCACCTGGCCGTGATCGCGGAACGCCTCGAAGGTCGCCGGCGGCAGCGTATCCACGGTATCCGGGCCGATCAACGCTTCGGCATACAGCACGTCGCGATAGTTGGGATTCTTGGTGCTGGTGCTGGCCCACAACGGACGCTGGACCCGGGCTCCGAGGGCTTTCAGTTTATTGAAGCGCTCGGTCGAGAAGATCTCTTTGAACTTTTGATACTGAAGTTTCGCGCTGGCGATGGCCGTCTTGCCGCGCAGCGCGGAGAGGGTCGCTCGCTCCTTCTCGTCGGTCGATTTCTGAATCAGCGCCTCGATCTGTTTGTCGACGGCGGTATCGATGCGGCTCACGAAGACGCTGGCGACCGAGGCGATATGATCGATCGGTTTTCCGGCGGCCTGGCGCTCTTCGAGCCCTTTGAGATAGGCCTCCGCCACCTCCTCATAATTTTTGATGGCGAAGATCATCGTCACGTTGATGTTGATTCCGGCGGCGATGCTGGCTTGAATGGCCGGAATGCCCGCCGGCGTGGCCGGGATCTTGATCATCACGTTCGGACGATTGACCGTGGCCCACAGGCGCTGGGCTTCGGCGATGGTCGCCGCGGTGTCGTGGGCGAGCAGCGGCGAAACCTCGAGACTGACGTAACCGTCCAGTTTATTGGTCTCCTGGTAGACCCCCTTGAACATGTCGACGGCCCGTTGAATGTCCTCGACCGCCAGGGCTTCGTAGATTTCGACCACGCTCTTGCCGTCGGCAATCAGTTTGAGCATGGCCTCTTTATAGTCGTCGCTGCCGGCGATCGCTTTTTCGAAGATCGTCGGGTTGGATGTGATTCCACGCAGACCGTCATGGGCAATCTTCTTCGCGAGATCTCCCGAGTCCAGCATCGCCCTCTGAATATTGTCATACCAGACACTTTGTCCGGTCTCTTGCAGTTTAAGTAACGGGTTCATATCGGTCCTCCATTAGATTTGTCTTGAGGGAGATCTGTTAGTATATCATGCCTATTAGAGCTAATCTGCATTTTGGGTCGGTTCCCTCGGACCTGTAAATAAGTGATAGAAAAGATTAGCATGGAGATAATGAAAATTTGACAGCTCACCGTGATCGAAATTTGAGACCTTCGAGGAGGTTGAAGCATGAGCAGCAAACTGAAATTCATCGTTGCCGTTTCGGTCTGCCTACTGGCTTTGAACTTGCTTGCCGTCGGCCAATCCGGGCGCAAGCAGAAGAAGAACGAGCAACAGCCGCCGGTCCAGGGCGTCAATCAACCCGATAAGCGCGTTCAACCGGAGCCGGAGATCATTCCCGAGAAACCCAAGGAGCGCCAACAGCGCACGATCATGATCATGTCCAGTCTCCCGGATGCGATGATCCCGATCTTCTACGCCGATACGGCGCGGCAGGCCTGCCTCAGCGAGATGAGCCGGGCTTTGAAGGGGATCGATCTGCGCGAAGCCAGCAATCAAAACCGCTCGGACGCGGTCAAGATCGCCAAGGAGGACGAGCGCACCTACGTGGTGTTGATCGAAATCGAGGCGGATCGGATGGGCACTTCGAACAACGGGATCGACCTGCGTTATTCCGTCTTCGAGCCGAAGACCGGAAAAGTGATCGGCTCGGGCTCCGGGTATCCCACACAATCCGGAATCGGCACGCCTTTGCCGCCGGTGGGAGGCTCGCGTGAACAGGTCTATGTTGAATTGGCCGGCCGCGACATCGCGCGACAGGTCATGAAGAAGCTGAATCTGATCACTTAAAGGAAGTCTAGAAAAGTCTAGAGAAGTCTAGAGAAGTCAAAATCCGATCCCGATTCAGACTTTCCCAGACTTCTCCAGCTTCTTTCGACTTTCCTGGACTTTTCTAGACTTCTCTAGACTTCTCCAGACTTTTAAGTAGCGTTTGGAAGTCTTCGGGAGGAGGGCTCTCGAAACTCAGGGGCCGGTCATCGATCGGATGACGGAATCCCAACTGATGCGCGTGCAGCGCCTGCCGGTTGAAGCGGATGGATCTGGGGGGCGGGGGATCATAGACATAGATCTTCTCGCCGATCAGCGGGTATCCGCGCAACGCGGCTTGAATCCGAATCTGATGGCGCTTGCCGGTCTCCAGCCGGACCTCGATCAAGGCCGACTCCTGAAATCTGGTCAGAACCCGATAGTGAGAGACCGCTTCCTTGGCCCGTTCGTGGCGTTTGGTCACGCGTTCCTGTTTGACCCCCGCTTGATTCCAGGCGAGCAGATCTCTCCAGACGCCCGAGTCCGCCGGTTGTCCGTAAACGATGGCCAGATAGACTCGCCGGGCCGAGCGCTGCTCGAAC
>DATEFT010000981.1:0-8608 GCA_035280505.1 Blastocatellia bacterium
GAGATCCCGGTCCTCACTTGCCATCGATCTTCTCGCGCCTCCGGGGTATCAATGGTGATGTTCCGCAGCGGCAGGCTCGACTGAAGTCAGCCTTGAGGAATAGTGGGAAGAAAGTATCCTTGGTATTAATGTTTTATGATCATAGTTTGGCATTTCGAAGAGCCGCGGCGTTCGCGAGCCATCATCTTTCGCGTCGGGAGAGGTGGCGCCGGATTCCCAGTAGAGGGCGAACTTGAGGATTCCAGTCGACTTCAAACGCGGAGTAGAACAGACCATGCCCACTCGGACAGTACTAGCCGGAGCTTTCTCACTCGGACAGTGAGTGTAAGGATGTCACCCCTTGCCGAGGCGGGATGTTGTTAAGAGAGAGGCCTCACTTGCATCTTCCCGCAAATCAGACGGGAGCCGAGATGAGTCTGGGATCGGCCTTGTGCATTGACGATCGTGAAGTTCGACGCAGATCTCAACCTGGCGCTGGAAAAAAGCGAGAGGGGAGAGCGATCTGGCGAACGCGCCGAATAATTGGCTAAATCTCCAGTTCCCTGAGCAACTCATAGAAGCGCGATTTACCGAGTCCCGAGATCTTGATCGCGGCCTCCCGGTTGCCATGAGTATGGTTGAGGACCGCGGTCAGGTAGGCCTTTTGCAGCCGGCGCATGGCATCTTGCCAGGTGTCCGACGAGGGATCAAAGGAGGTCGAGTTGAGTGATTTGAGCTCTTGCTGCCGGTTCTGTTGCCGCCGGTTCATGATCCCGACTTCGTGCTGCAGATTGGCGGCGCTGATCGTTCCATCCGCGTTCTTGAAGATCGCGGCGTTCCGAACGACTTTGCGGAGTTGTCTGATGTTTTCAGGCCAGGCCGATTCAAAGAGACAATCCAAGACCCCGGCCGGAATTTGAGCCTGACGGTCAGGGTATTCATGGTTGAACTCCTCGATAAAATGATGAACCAGCAGCGGAATATCGGCGCGTCGTTCGCGCAGCGGCGGCGAAAAGATGGTCAAGCCGTAGATCCGCGCCAGGAGGTCCTGCCGGAAATGATTTTGCTCTACCAGTTGTTCGAGATTGCGATGAGTGGCCAGCACCAACCGGGCATTGAAATCTTGGAGCGTGTTGGAGCCGACGGCGCGAAATTTGCGATCTTCCACGACCTGAAGCAGCATGGCCTGAGCCTGGATATCGAGTTCTCCAATCTCATCAAGAAAGAGAGTCCCTCTGCCGGCTTCGGCCATCAACCCGGATTTTGCCTGATGGGCGCCGGAGAACGCGCCCCGGGCGTGGCCCAGCAGCTCGCTGCGTAAGAGCTCCGGCGGATAGTCCGCGCAATTAAGCTTCTGAAAAGGCCCCGGTCGTTGGCTGCGTTGATGAATCTCGCGCGCAATCAGGTCCTTCCCGGTTCCGGTCTCTCCCAGGATCAAAACCGGATCGTTGAATCCCGCCAGGGTTTCAATCTGATTGTAGATCTGGCGCATCTGCCTGGTGGCCCCGAGGAGCAGGCCGAATGATGACGGTTGGATCTCTCCTTGCGAGATCAGTTCGGCCATGATTCGTTCGGCAATGTCTTCCGGCGAAAGCGTCGGTGAGGTGATCACGGTATCCGCGCCATATCTTCCAAGGGTCTCACGCTCGGACTCCGTGAGTTTCAGGGTACAGACCATCAGATGGGTCTGGCTGCCGAGTTGCAGCCTCGCCTCTTTGGTCCGCTTGCCGATGTCGAGGATTCCGGGCGCTGAGGCAATCAGGACGGCCCTTTCGACCGGTTGAGGAAGCGGCAACTCTCGCAACGCATGGTCCCACTGGTAATGAGCAGATCCAATTCCTTCGGCGAGCAAGGCTGCTGCCAGCCGGTTGGCCGAAAACTGATGATGAGCGAGCAAAACAATCATCGTCGCACCTTCTTAGCCTGAGGTCATGACCGTTAAGATCATGATGTGTCATGCGGCCTCGCCAATAGTTAGGATGATCGCCAACTCTCTCCTAATTGGCCTCCTGCAGCTCCGATGCCATACGAGACGTTGGTCCAAGCGACTCCGGGAACACCCGATGGTAGTTCAGAGAGGCGCCTATACAACAAAATAGCTCCCTCTTTTAGCTGTACTGTGCCAAAGAAGTGACACATTTCAGAAATGAAATTTCGCCGTCAGCGCCGATCGTGGCGGTCTGGATCAAGCTTGATTGCCGGGATGGTTCGTGACTAGTCCTCATCGGGCGGAAGGTCCGGAAACCCCATCCGAAATCGATGCCCCCTTGCTTCCTCAGGCTGGTTCGAGGAGGAAGCGATGGTATCGGAGACATCCTCCAGGATTCCGTGGTATCGCACCTCCACCAGAACCTTCGCTATATATAAGGAGAGGTAAAGTCCCGACCAGCCATTCGAATCTTCTGGATGGGCCGGGATCGGCATGGTCTCCGCAAAGGGGTCGAATAGATGCTTCCGGATCTCTGGATCCAGCCGCTCGCTCCGGTCTTCAAAGAGCAAGTCGGCTCCCTCCTGGTTGCGGCTACAACGGATGGAGACGCACGGTTCAATCCCGTCCGGAGAGTCGCTGAAGCGCTGGCCGAACCACTGCAAAATACTGGAGATCATGATCGATAGATCTTGCGGTTGGGCCGCGATCGCACAATCGCCTTCAATGCTCAGCGAGTTGTTCGAACGACCGGTCTCCAGGTTGGCCCAGATGGACTTGATGAACTCATTCAGACTCACTAACGGCCAGCCTTTCACTCCGCTGGGTTCGGACTTCCCCAGCGATTCGAGCAGACTGCCCAGATCCTGCAGGTCCCCGACCAGGTTCTGCAACTGCTCGTAGTACGGGTCGGCGATGACCTCCGGACAGGAGTGCCCCAGTTTTTGCAGAATCAGCGGCTGTTGTCGACCGACGTAGAGACAGACCTTGGCTGTGATCCGCATCAACTCCCGGCGTTTGGTCTCCTTCTCGATGTAATGCTTGGACCATTCGTTGAGGAGCGTCCGAAATTGATTGATGGTCGTTGATTCGAGGTGTCGCAGTAAGACCGAGGCCATCTGGGCTGGAGGCTCGGCCAGCGATTGGCTGTTCGGGTCGGGCGTCAAGATGCCGATCGACAAGCGCAGATCTCGATCGATCGCCAACGGCGTGAAGGCTGCGCCATCGAACTTCTTTAAGACCGCCTCTTCTTCGGGAGTCGCCGGAGCCGGAACTTTGTTGGCATCGATCACGAACGGATTCCCCGGTTTGATCTCGCCGAAGGCCATCGCCTGAATCGTTTGATAGAGATCGAGGCTCTCCGGGAGATCGACGCTCTCGCTGCAGCAGTAGGTGTTATCATCTTCAGTGAAGAGAAAAACGATCGGCACGCCCAGGTAATCGGTGAACGCCGGGTATAATTCCCCTCGGCAAAATCTCAAGATGGCTTCCGACCGGTTGCGGCTGCTACCGACGATCTGCCGGATGCGATCGGTGATGGCCCGGCGCTTGAGGTTCAGAGATCTCCGGATCACCAGCGCCCGAACGTGGCGGATGAGATCGGCCTGCTTGTACTCTGATTTCTGCAGGTAGGTCGCGACACCAAGTTTCAGGGCCAATTTATAGTAGTCTACTTCCGAATAGGCCGAGTGGATCAGGAATTCGGGCGATCCCTCTCGTGGCGGGCTGAAATATTCGATTGCGACATCGGCGCCCGTCATCTGCGGAAACTCCGGATCTTCGAGCCGCATGTCGAGGACGATGACGTCGATCTGGTCTCGCAACCCCTCGATCAGCTTTCTGGCCGTCGCCATATCTTTGGCGATCTCCACCCTGAACCCTCGGTTTTCCAAAGCCATCTTCAAGGCTTTGAGCTGCGGCTCGTTGTCTTCGATGTACAGGATCAATCCTCGATTCATAGCTGCTCCTGTCTGATGAGTGGAAAGCGGATCATGAATTTGGTTTCACCGGGCTCGGACGACATCAGCTCAATGAACCCGCGATTTTCAATCAAGGATCGGTAGGCCAGATACAAGCCCCAACCGCCGCCGTTTTTCTTGGTCGTGACGCCCATTTGAAAGATGCGATCTCGAATCCTGTGATCGACACAAGGGCCGTTATTGGTGACGTAACAATGAATCATCTCCCCGGCGTTTTCGGCCTCGATCTTGATCTCCCCGCCGCGCCGGCCGATGGCGTCCCGGGCATTGGAGATCAGATTCGCGATGGCCAGAAATGCCACATTGAAAGGAATATCGATCACCAGGTCCTCGGCGATCCTGACGTCGAGCACAATCTGGTTCCGTTTCAGGGTGAATTCAAAGAGGTCCTTCGATTGGTCGATAACCTTGAGCAGGGAGCAAGGCCGTTGGGCATCCAGCTTATTCACGTTCATGAAATTGAAGGCGAAGTCGAGCAGCTTGCCGGCGGCCTGATCGCTCAACTTGATCAATTCGACCGCGTCGTCGTTCGCGCTCAAGGTCCCGATGGCCAGCGCCTCGCTGATTGACGAGATCGGATTCACAATGTCGCGCACCATGTTCGCGATCTGATGAAAGACCGTATCGCTGGCCATGGAATAGGTCGCCAGACTCCAGGCCTCGGCCGATTCCATTTGCAGGCGCTGCACCCTCAATCTCAGCAGGGCCGAGTCGGCGATATCGGAAAGCCGTTCTAAAAAGAGAGTCCACGTTGAGGGGCTGGCGAGCTCCGCCCCGAATCCCTCGCGCCCCACTCCAAACCAGATTCGGGCGTTGGTATTGGACAGGCCGACCGACAGCACCGTATGTTTCCCGAGGATCGGATGATGGATCCTGATCACGTCGGTCTCGCTAAAACCGAGCGTCTCGATCAGGCCAAACTTCTCTCTCTTCTCTTCCCATAACCGCTGCTCTTCCCTGGTCGCCCTCTCTTCCAGCAGCGAGCCTTCTTCCAGCAGTCGTCTCCCTTCCAGGCATCCCCGGACCACTTCTCGCCATTCCGACTGGCCGTGTTGTTCGGTCTCTTCAAGAGTGGCTACCACCCAGGACAATCCGGCCCCCTTGGCGATCTTCTCCACCTCATCGAACCATTGTGCGTGACTGGCGAGCCCCTTGTCGTTCATGGCCACCCCGAACACCTTGATCAGCGAAGCGAAATGGTCACGGACCGCATCCAGGACCGCCGCGGTAACCAGGGTGGCGACGGTACGCCGCAGCAGGTAACTGGAGCCGAGAGTCGGATAGACGGTGGCCTCTTCAGGCACCACCAGATATAGTTCGCCGACCAGGATTCGATCCACGTCGGCGATCTCCTTGGCGACATTCAACAGATCTGCTCGCACGATCTCCAACGGCCGGGTGGCCCGATGCCTGAGGCCCTCCATGGCTGCGGTCAGTCCTTGATCGAGGTCTCCGCGGATCAGGTTCGCTTCCCCGCTGTCGCCGCCGATTTTGATATAGCTTTTGAACCCGGCGTCGAGGTGAATGATGACCGCCACCGTTGATAACACATTGAGCAGGAACTCAGTGACGGCTTGGATCGCATCGCTGATTTCGGTCTCATTAACCGCCATCACCTTCTGCGCGACGCGCCATCTGGTGTAGGTGGAACTGAACTGCTCGGCCGCGTCCATCTCGCGCTCGCCCTGGGCCGCCAGAGCCGCCACCCGGGCAAAGGCTCGGATCTGCGAGATCGCGGTGGTGCTGAATCCTCTGGCCACGGGCGCCCAGATTCGGATGCAGCCGATGACCGCTGATTGAAAGACGATCGGAACGGCGACTGCGGAACCGGCTCTTTCAGACTCCGTTAAGCGCCGGCCCGGGACCCCATCCACGTGTTCGTATTCGTCATGCCAACTGACTTCCGATCCGGTGAGCAGCACTTTCTCGATGATCGGCGAGTTGAGCGACGGAAAGGGGACCGCCCTGGGCGCGGTGATCGGCGCATTCTTCTCTCGGGCGATAATCAACAGCTTTTGCTCTTTATTACCGGGGACGCGGACGGCCAGTTCCAACAGATCGGCTCCCACGACCTGGCCGACGCTTAAGAAACTCTCGCTCGTCAAGACGCGTTGTCGCTGGCTGGTCACACTCGCCAACGGATGATCCGGAGCTTCCGAAGAGAGGATGGTGATCAATCGAGATTGAACCTGGATCCCCAGCAGAAATAGCCCGATGTAGACTGGCAGAGTGGCGGCGGTCGCCAGCGTATCGAGAGCGCTGAGCCAGGACGCCGAGTTCGTCAAACCAAGAGGGTTGGGGAACGCCAGCGATGGAAGCAACATCGATTGGGCCAGAACCGGATGCAACATTGATGAGACTTGAATCAAACCAAAGCCGATCGTAATGGTGAAGGCCAGCCCGGACCACCACTCTCGTCGATCGGGCCTGGTTCTGATATTGGTGGAGAGCGCATGGGTCAACAGGCCCAGAGCATAAGCAGAGAATGCCGCTTCCGGAACTCGGCACAGCACAAATCTGGACTCCGGAATCAACGCCAGCAATCCGAAGCCCGCGCTGATCCACGCCAGAGTCGGGACGACCGGTTTTCGATTCAGGAGGTTTCTGGCTGCCGCAAAGAAGAAGAGGCTGGTCAGGCAGGGCCCGATGACAAAGGCCGCGTCAATGCCCTTGAGCAGGTCGATTCTCAGCGACATCGACTGTTGACCGACAGGCAGCGCCGGGGTCAGAACTTGCCCCAAGACCGCCTGCAGCAGATTCCCGCCTGCATAGATGGCAAAACCTAGTCCGAACGACCAGGCCCAAGCTCTGGCGGATTTTACCTTCGGCTGGAGCAAAAAGGTCACTGCCGCACAGATGGCCGAGACCGCACCGACCATCGCCCTGACTCCGTGCGGATGGCTATAGATGTAGGCAACTACTTGGTTCAGCAGGTCAATCATCATGGGTGTTATCCTAATCTCTGGCTCTTCAATCGAGGCGGAGGGCCGAAGGAAATCTATATGATCGGAGGCGAAGCCTGCAGCTTAAGCTGAGCCCTGGCTGTTATTCGCCCCCTCACCAGTAGTACCACCAGATGTTTTACTGCTTCAAGATTGGTAGTTCCATATCATATAAGGATAAAAGCACGTGTTTTTAGCGCTTTCTCGGCGATTCAAGAGGTCATGGCGCAGCATAAATCGTAGTATCAATCTGCCACACTAACATAACTGCCAGCAAATGGTTGAGGATACCTAGCAAGATCCCGGCTAGCAGCCCGCGATTCACGCCGAGGCCACATCAAGTTGAAGCATAATTTATCCCTCGGTAAGCCGGTCGCCCTCCTATTCAAAGACCTGCAGGTAACGCCCGACCGCGCCCTCCTCTTTTATATCCCATAGTCTGTTCTCCGGTCATATTTAAGAGATCGTGCCGATCTTCACGTCGCATCCGAGATCCGGCCTGGCCGAGCCGTTTAAGTTAGCAGCCCGATTCATCGCGTTATCGATGAAGTTGTTTGCGAGACGACCCAATCTTGACGATAGCTGTTTGTGCACATCGCGTGCCAGAAGATAATGTTATAGTTGGATAGAGGTTAATAACGAAAGGTCCTGTTGTGAATAGCACCAGGTATGGTTTATCGGAGTGTCGCATCCGCTATTCTGGAGAGAATCTCCGCCTCAGCCTGTCGGTGGGAGGCGGAGATTCGTGGCCCAGGAATCACCGGCCGGGACCGCTCCCGCGTGGGCTACTGCGCCGGGTATCTTGAGCGGCGATGACCGATTGAACACTAAATCTCATCGGGAATTATGGATGACTGACGATGGTAGTGAAGGTATCTGGAAGAATTGCAATAGTGAAAACCTGCCTCACCTTTGGCACTGGAGGATCTTGGCCGGCCGGCGAGCTCATTAATCGACTCGCTCGAGAACCCCTTCTATCTCGAAGAAGATGGCCTCTTCCCGACACACAGGGCAGCCATAGAAATGGTATTGCCCTCTCTTGAAGACACCGACCTTTCTACTTCCACGGTATGCCATAGGGCGGTGATGCCTGGTCTTTGTCGGTTTAATACCCTGTTCAGGGTTCCCGATATCCATTCGTTCATAGCCACAATTGAGATTGGGGCAAAAGACTTCTAACTGTAATGAGCTTTGCATCTGGCCTCCTCTCATTATGTAATGACCGATGATAACCACTTCCCTTGTAATAACGGATGTCCTGTACTGCAGGGGGCGACGACATCAGGTATCGGTAGCGATAGACCTTTCGCGTGAGTGCGATTATCTCGACTTCAATCGGATCTTGAGCGATAAGTTGATCTCTTGATACTCACTCTCAATCCATCGCCCAATTGCTCGGGAGCGTTACTGATCACTGCACCATCATCGTCATAGCATTCGGCGTGCCACAATCAATGGTGAAGATCTGGTGAAACTTAAATGGTGGAGGGTTAAATAACCGCGAGGGTACAGAGGATGGCCCCTTGACGCTAATTTGCGGCACATCACATTCGGCTCCACTGCTCGATGAATAGACCGGATGCCCGCCCTCGAGGGTTCAAGAACATTGAACAAGTCCAAAATGATGGATAAATAAGAGCCCTCGCCCTTGCCTCTAAATTATGATTCGGTCGCCGCGGCCGCGCCATACGGCCAAATAGAGCGTTGAAGAGGGCAAGGCGGTGCCAAGGGCCTAAAGTTGAGCCGTCAACGGCCGATTGTATAGGTGTAGGATCTGGCAC
>DATEFT010000982.1:0-18370 GCA_035280505.1 Blastocatellia bacterium
TCAAGGTCGACCGCCGGGCCGACGAACGGCTCGACGCGCTCGAAAAACGCGCCGACGAACGGATGGAGCGCCACGAACGCAAGATCGACGGGATGATCCGGCAGATGTCCAACGAGATCCTCGAGCGCAACGACCTCATGCTCCAGCTCTTCGAACAGCGGCTGGACAAGCTGCGCCGGGAGGTCCAGAGTCTGCGCGAGGGGAAAACGCTGCGCCCGGCCGTCGAAACGCCGCGCCCCGAACCGGCCGCCGTCAACGAAGACGAGATCGAGAAGCCCGCCACCAACGGCAGCGGCTCTCACAAACAACTGATCTCGTTTCGGAAACAGGCGGATCTGGCGACCAGCGTCAAGTCCAAGGTCGGTTCCGCCAGCCAGACCGCGCTCTATCACCAGATTCTGGCCTGGAAGAAGGTCGCGGAGATGGGGCTCCAGGATTTCACCCAGGATGAACAGGAGATCGTCGATTACATTCTCAGTTTCATCAACGATCCGAAAGAGCTCCACTACGTCCAGCAACACCTGCGCCGGTTCATCTCGACCATGCAGCGGATTCCGCCCGCCCAGCGCAGCACCGACCGGCTGCTGGAACTCGGCAGTCTGTCGCACCTGGCGCCGGCGGTCAGCAAGTTTTGCGGATACCGGGAGATTCAATGCGCGGATTTCTGGGAGTCTCCGGAGAAGGTCACCCACCATACCATCAAACAGCAGCGGGGCCCGGACCAGTACAAATTCGAACTGCAGAACTTCAACGTCGAACGCGATCCCTTCCCCTATGCCGACGGCCAGTTCCGGGTGGCGCTCTGTTGCGAACTGATCGAACATCTGCAGAGCGATCCGATGCATATGCTCTGGGAATGCAACCGCGTGCTGGAGCATGACGGGTATCTGGTCTTGACCACGCCCAACATCGCGAGCGCCCGGGCCATCGAGGGCCTGCTGGTCGGCTGCGCGCCCTATCTGCTGGCCCAATACAACGTGCGGGTGGCCGCCGATCAACACCATCGTGAGTACGCGCCCTTCGAGGTCGGGGTGGCGCTGGCCGCCGCCGGATTCACCGTCCTGGAACTTCAGACCGAAGATGTCTGGACCAGATCCAACCCGGCGATTCTCGATCTGCTCAAACGGGTCGAGATCTCGACCGAGCTGCGCGGAGACAATATCTTCGCCCTGGCGCGCAAAACCGGCGCACCGATTGAACGCTATCCAAAAGAGCTGTACATTAATTAAGACCAAAAATCGAATAGTCGCTAGCTCATCATCGATAGACCATGGGACATCTTCACGAGAAGAACTCGGGTGAGTTGTGTGATTCTCCGGTCCTTTCATTCATCGTGCCGCCGGAGTCCGCCGGGTTGCGTCTCGATTCATTCCTCGCCTCGCAGATCTCCAGCACGAGCCGGTCGCAAATCCGGCGGGCGATCGAGAACGGCGACGTCACGGTCAACACCGTGCCGGCCAAACCGAGTTACAGCATTCACGCCGGCGAAGAGATCCAGATCGAACTGCCGGAGTCCCAACCGCTCGAAGCCGCTCCGGAACCGATTCCGCTCAACATCATTCACGAAGATGAAGAGATCATCGTCATCAACAAACCGGCCGGCATGGTGACGCATCCGGGAGCGGGAGTTCACAGCGGCACCCTGGCCAACGCGCTCGTCTATCATTTCGCCCAGATCGCCCACCAACCGCCGCGGCGCGGGGGCACCTCTCGCCCGGGGATCGTCCATCGATTGGATGTCGGCACCTCCGGCCTGATCGTGGTGGCCAAAACCGATCGCTCGCACCTGAGCCTGGCCGAACAATTCGAATCCCGCACGGTCCACAAGAACTACCTGGCGCTGGTCTATGGGAATCTGCCGGCGGACTCGGGCCAGATCGATCTGCCGATCGGCCGCGACCCGCGCCATCGCGTCAAGATGGCGGTGCGCCCGCCGAACGAAGGAAGACCCGCCCTGACCCTCTATCGCGTGATCGAAAAGTTCGACGACTTCGCCCTGCTCGAGGTCGAGATCAAGACCGGCCGCACGCATCAGATCCGCGTGCACCTGGCACACCTCAAACATCCGGTGGTGGGTGATAGCACGTATGACGGCGGGCGGAGCAACTCGATCAAGAACGCCCAGTGGCGGGCCGCGTTGACCCAACTCAAACGTCCGTTTCTACACGCCGCGCGGCTGAGTTTCACCCATCCCACGCGAGGCGAGAGGGTCGACTTCACGGCGCCCCTTCCGGAACAGTTGCAAGCACTATTGGACGGTCTGGAGAAGTCCAGAAAAGCCTAGACTTCCTATCTCCTTTTGCCGTTGACCGCGTCGATCGGTTCGGGCACGCCGGGCGAGGAGATCAGTCCGCCCTTGATCTGGGGCGCGATCTCGACGCGGCCGAGCAGCACCCGTTGAATCCTCGCGGGCAGAATGTAGCGCGCGGCGGTCTCGATCTTGCCCACCAGACTGGCCAGATCTCCCGGGCCCTCCCAATGTGCGCGCAAGATCTCATCGTCCGTGCGGCTGAACATCCGGAGCAGAACCAGCGCGACCAGATAGAGATCGTCCACCTGGCCCACAAACGGAACCACATCGGGCAGAAAATCGAGAGGAGACACGACATAGGTGATGGTGCCGGCGAGCAGGGCTTTTTCGGCCAGGGGCACCCGGTGGTCCCTCAACAAACGATAGAGCAGTTTGACAAAGTTGGGGATCAGCATCACGGCATTCTTCAAAACCCCGCAAGCCCCTGTGCGCTCAGCATTCCGCTTTTTCATCCTGATTATTTACTCCCCTCTGCAAAAGTTGTATGGTTGATTCCGTCAAGATTCACAACAGTCTGGTTCAAACAATCTATGCAACAAGAGCAAAGCTCGACCAAAGCGTTCCCGACCTCGATCGAATTGACCGATGACGATTCGGTCCTCCGGATCGAGTGGGACGATGGACACATCAGCCGTCACCGGCTCGATCTCCTTCGTAGTCTATGCCCCTGCGCCCAATGCCAGGGACATCATCCATCTCAGAGCCTCAATCTCAAGCCGGAACAGTTCACCGGCATTCAAATCAAAGATCTGGCCTCGGTCGGCAACTATGCGTATCACATCGTCTGGAGCGATCATCATGATACAGGGCTCTACACCTTGCAATTTCTACGCGAACTGGAGAGTTCGGCCGGCGCCCCGTAGCTTCAATTCAGATCCCGATACTTCGCCTGCCCGCGATAGCGCGCCAGCAGCTCCTCCAAAAACCCCTCATAACTGAAAGTGGTCGGGTCGTAAGCGGGACGAATCTTCTCGAGCAGCGGCACGGCGATCCGCCAGGCCAGGAATTTCCGGGGGCGATCGGGAATGCTGTGCCGGCGCCGGAGGAAGGTCTCGACCGCCAGGATTTCAGAGTCGGCGACCAGCCGCACATCACCGCGAAAGTCCACCGCCGGCGCCACTCGCTGCAGAGCGGTATCGATCACCTCGCTCTCGAAGACCTCATCGAAAGAGGGCGCCTCCGCGGCCCGCTCCTTGATCACCACGGTATTCGCGACAAAGTCGCCCAGGCGTTTGGCGCGCGCGCTGGAGAAGACCGAGACGAGGCCGACCGAGTAGAAGGGGATCGGCATGATATCCGCGCCCCGGATCAAATTCCGGATCAGCGAGGAAAAGAAGGTGATCGAGCGGCCGTCTTCCTGAATCACCCGCAGCTTCATCAGACGCTTGCCCGGCGTCTGCCCGCTCCAGAACGTCTCGAAGAAGACGAAATAGCCGAAGAAGATCAGGAAACTGGCCAGCGAATAGAGCGCCAGGACCCAGAGGCTGAAATCCTCCGTCTTCTCGATCACCGCCTCGCTCACCGTCCGGACTCCGGCGCTCAAGTTGATGGCGAGGATCGCCGTCAGCGCCACCGCGAAGACCTGAATCACATGGTCGATCATGCAAGCCAGGAAGCGGTTCCCGATGGTGGCGAGCGCGAATTGCAGCTCGATATGCTCCGGGGTCTCGACAGTCAGGATCTCATCGGCCATAAGAGCATTTTAGTGCAAATCTCGGGAAACCGCTAAAAAACACGAGAGACGCCGAGGATTTCTTCGATCCCCGGCGTCTCTCGTCTTCGGCTCGCGATCCTGACCGCGACTACTCATCGTTGCGCGCCTTCTTGACCCCCTTGGCCGCACTCTTCAGATCGAGCTTCGGGATGCCGAACTGCCCCCCGAGCTGACCGAGCTTCTCCAGATCGATCGGGCCGATCAGATGAACGATCGCTAACTCTTGAGGCTCCGCCGAGATGATCGCCATGCCGACCGTGGCCCCCGCCTCGGATTTGAGGTGAATCTCGACATGCTCGCCATCGGCTTTGCTCGAGACGCCGACGATCTTGCTCCACCCCGGAGCCTGCAATTGTTTGAGAAAAGGCTCCAGATCGGACTCGGTATAGGCGCCCGCATTCTCGAACTCGTAGACCCGGACATAGATGCCCTTCAGTTTCGAGATCACGTCCCTGATGGCGGCCTCATCGGGCTTGTTGCCGCTGAGAAACTTCGCCGCCATCGGCAGCATCTTGGCATCGAGCGAGACGTCAACCACCTCTTTCGCCTTGGCCGCCAGCTTCTCCAGATTGACGAACTGCAGATGACTGTCCTGCGCGCGGGCCGAGACGGCGCCCCAGCCCACCAGCAGAATCACCCCTAAAATCCCACGCACCGACGTTCCGATCACTTGCTTCCGGTTTTTCATAGATTACCTCGCATCTCAGTCTTCTTCTGACTGCTCTCCAGGACCTTCCGTTGAGCGACGTTGAGCTTGGCGCCGGCGATCCTCAGGGCCAGCATGACCTGCTGCTTCGCCTTTTCGCCTTCAGCCATCTCAACCAACGCTTGCTGCTGACGTTGATATTCGTAATAACGATACGCCCCGTAGGCGACGATTCCCGACAGACAGAGCGCGGCTCCGGCCAGGGCCCATCGCGTCCGGACCGGCTGAAAGAACTGCGCGAGCCGGCGCCAGCTTCCGAGCCGGCGCGCCGCCGGTTCCGCGCGCGATTCGGCGCGGGAAGCGGCGATCCGCGCCATGACGCGATCGGTGAACTGCGGCCCCGGTTCCTCGCGGGCCAGCGCCTGTTTCAAATCCTCCTCTAATCGGCTCATACTTCCATCTCCCCCAAACTACGGGTCAGTTTTTCGCGCAAGATCGCCAGCGAGCGCCGCAGATGGCTCTTGACCGTGTTGAGCGGCATCTCGAGGATCTCGGCGATCTCCAGCGGATCCAGGTCCTCCTGGTATCGGAGCGTGACCACCAGCCGAGGCTTCTCCGGCAGCGTGGCCACGATCCGGCGCACCAGATCCTGCATCAGGGCGTCCGGCCAGTCGAAGATCGAGACCGGCTCCGGGGCCTCCTCGACCTGGAGCATCGGCAACTGGCGTTTACGCGCGTAATCGATGCATCGATGGCCGGTCACCTTGCGCAACCAGAATTTCAGATGGGCCGCCGATTCGATCGCCGCCAGATTCTGAAAGAGGTCCAGGAAGACCTCCTGCGCCAGATCCTCGGCCAGCGCCCGGTCGCGGAAGAAATGTCGCGCCAGGCTGTAGACCATCGCCTGGTGCTCCCGCACCAATCCGGAGAAGGCCTGCTGGTCGCCGCTCCGGGCCCGCGCCAGGGTCTGATCGATCGATTCCGTTGGTTCGACTGCCAGCTCCAGTTGTTGCATCGCCACCTCTTTCGCCGCCTGTCCCTTCACCGGTCATTGAGATCGCCGTTTGACTGTTCCATATGCTAATACGGGCCGCCCGGAACGCCAGAGTGCAAAATGTTTCCCGCCCAGGTTAATTAATAAGCCGTTAACGAACCTCTCTCGTCTTTTTTTATTTAACCGCCAAATACGCAAAATACGCGAAAGATTGGTATTTAGCGTGTTCCGCGGATTTCGCGGTTTGAATCCTAAATCCATGTTGATCGCGTAACATCAACGTAATCGCTTGCTTGACGTTCTTGTAAACCGTGTGCTAGGTTTTCCGTCCAGTGCATCCCCTCAATACAGGCCTGATGGCCGCACTGGTAGATTGAGGAACGCGAACTTGTCTAGCTCACAACTTAAAAAGACCTCACTCAACGAGGCACACCGTAAAGCAGGCGGCAGGATGATCGATTTCGGCGGTTGGGAGATGCCGATTCAGTATCCTGCCGGAACAGTCGAGGAACATCTCGCCGTTCGGACAGCGGCTGGAATCTTCGATGTCAGCCACATGGGTGAGATCGAGATCAGGGGCCCGCAGGCCCTCGAGCTCGTTCAATATCTGACCCCCAACAACGCGGCGAAGCTGGCTGACGATCAGATTCAATACTCCGCTCTCACCTACCCCGAAGGTACTTTCGTCGACGACGTGCTGGTGCATCGGTTCGGTCCGGAGCACTACTTCCTCTGCGTCAATGCCGCCAATACCGAGAAGGATTTCGATTGGATTCGCGGCCACGCCGGAAATTTCGACGCCGAGGTGAAGAATACCAGCGCCGATTACGCACAACTGGCGGTGCACGGCCCGAAGGCCCAGGAAATTCTGCAACCGATGGTTGACCTCGACTTAAAGACGATTAAATATTACTGGTTCAGAAGGGGCCGGGTCGAGGGCCTGCCAGCGATCGTGGCCCGCAGCGGTTATACCGGAGAAGACGGATTTGAACTCTATCTGGATCCGCGCGAAGCGGAGCGAATCTGGAATCGGATTCTAGAGGCGGGCGGGCCGGTCGGTCTATTGCCGTGCGGGCTGGCGTCCCGCAACACGCTGCGGTTGGAGGCCAAGATGGCGCTCTACGGCAACGATATCGACCAGACCACCACCCTGCTGGAGGCCGATCTGGGGAGAGTCTGTAAATTCGACAAGGGCGATTTCATCGGGCGCGCGCGGTTGATCGAGCAGAAGGAGCGCGGCGTCACCCGCCAGCTCGTCGGATTCGAGGTCATCGACAAAGGCATCGCCCGCGACCACTGCCCGATCCTGATCGACGGCCGAGAGGTCGGCCAGGTGACCTCCGGGAGTCACGCGCCCTGGCTGAAGAAGAGCATTGGACTGGCGTACCTGCCGATTGAGAGCGCCGCCATCGGAACCCGTTTTGAAATCGAGGTCCGGGGCCGGAGGCTCGCGGCGGAAGTCGTACCAACTCCGTTCTATAAACGGAGCAAGTAAAACTTTGACGATTTAAGAAGAGAGGAAGAATGGCTGCATATCCAGAGGACTTGCATTACACCAAAGACCACGAATGGATCCGGGTTGAAGGTGAGACCGGCACCATCGGGATCACCGATTTTGCCCAGGAACAACTGGGCGATATCGTTCACGTCCAGCTCCCCCGGGTCGGCGAAAAGTTTTCGGCGCGCGACACCTTCGGCGAGGTCGAATCGGTCAAAACCTTCAGCGAACTCTATACGCCGGTCTCGGGCGAAGTGGTCGCGGTCAACGAGTTATTGAGCGATTCGCCGGAACTGGTCAACACTTCGGCCTACGGCGACGGATGGATGATCAAAGTGAAATTGAGCAATCCCGGGCAGATCGACAGTCTGCTCTCGGTCAGCGAGTACGAAGATTTCCTTGAATCACAGAAAGAAGATTAGGCTCCCTGAGCAGCGCAGGATCCGCGAGAATCCGGCCTTGGTCAAGCAGGTTTCCCGCCGCCGCGGTCAGCTCGCCGGAGCGACTGCCGCGCGCATGCCGGTTCGACCGGCAACAACCGCCGGTGAAAAAAAATAGAGCGCGCATTACAAAAATGCTGAATGCCGGGTAGAATTCAGGTTCGCCCGGCATTCGGCATTTGTCACTTTTTACTCAGAGAAGACTTATGGCAATGACCAACCCTTTACATCCGCTATCCAAAGAGGTGGCCGAACAACTCCGAGAACAGATGCGACGCATGCTCGTTGGTCTGGACGAGATTCGCGCCTTAGCGTCGAGTCCCAGCGCGTGGATGCCCTCGGTCGATGTCTGTGAGAAGGAGGACTCGATCCTGATCCGAGCGGAACTACCCGGCATTCCGCGCCACCACATCCGCGTCACCATACTCGACAACGTCCTGAAGATCGAGGGGCGCAAGGATCGCGAAAATCCCACCGGCAGGCTGCCGTCGGAAGAAGAACATCCGATTCGTTTCATCTGTCTGGAACGAAGCTATGGGAATTTCGCCTTCAAGATTTCGCTCCACTGGCCGATCGAGGTGGCCCAGATTTCGGCCCGCCTGGCCGACGGCGTGTTGCACGTCGAGCTGCCCAAGGCGCGGACCTGCGGCCGCGAGATCTCGATTCAGATCCAGGAATGAGTCGACTGTCTGTAGCTCGCAGTCGACAGCGTGAGGCTGCGTTGTCTTCATCGCACTGCGAGTTGTGAACCGCAAACTACAAACTGCGAACGAAATATGTCTACAGTTACGGAACAAGAAGAAAAACAGACCACACTAGAGAATCAAGATGAACAGCTTAAAATCCCTGAGTTGTTGCCGGTCTTGCCTCTGCGTGACATCGTAATTTTCCCGTTCATGATCGTCCCGCTCTTCGTCAGCCGCGAGCGTTCGATTCGCGCGGTCGATCAAGCGTTGGCCGAAAATCGCATGATCCTGCTGGCCGCCCAGAAAGACCCGAACAACGAAGAGCCGGGCGCGGCGGACCTCTACACGGTCGGCACCGTGGCGATCATCATGCGCATGCTCAAACTCCCCGACGGCCGGATCCGGATTCTGGTTCAGGGAATTTCGCGCGCGAAGATCAACTATCTCGAAGAGAACCAGAGCTACCTGCAGGCCCGCATCGAAGAGTTGAAGGAGACCGCTCCGGAACAGAGCCTCGAACTCGAAGCCTTGACCCGCAACGTCCGATCCTCGCTCGAAAAAGCGGTCACCCTGGGCAAGAACATCTCGCCGGAAGTGATGGCGATCGTGACGACCGTGGAAGACCCGGCCCGCCTGGCCGACCTGGCGGCGTCGAATATCGAACTGAAGGTCGAAGACGCCCAGACCGTGCTCGAACTGATCGACGTCACGCTGCGGCTGCATCGGGTCAACGAACTGTTGGCCAAAGAGATCGAAGTGCTGACCGTCCAGCAGGAGATCAATACCCAGGCCAAGGGGGAGATCGACCGCTCGCAACGCGAATTCTACCTGCGTCAACAGTTGAAGGCGATCCAACAGGAGCTCGGCGAGGGCAACGAACTGGCCGAAGATATCGCCCAATACCGCGAGAAGATGGCCAAGGCCAAGATGCCGAAACCGGTCGAGGAGGAGGTGGATCGCCAGCTCAAGAAACTCGAACGGATGCATCCGGACGCGGCCGAGACGGCGACCCTCCGCAACTGGCTGGACATCATGGTCGCCCTGCCCTGGTCGAAGGCTTCGCGCGAGAACCTGGACCTCAAGAAGGCCCAGGAGATTCTCGACGAAGACCATTTCGGCCTGGAGAAGGTCAAAGAACGGATCGTCGAGGCGCTGGCCGTGCGGAAGATCAAAGAGAAACCGAAGGGATCGATCCTCTGTCTGGTCGGACCGCCGGGCGTGGGCAAGACCTCGCTGGGCCGGTCGGTCGCGCGCGCGCTCAATCGTAAATTCGTGCGCCTGAGCCTGGGCGGCGTCCACGATGAGGCCGAGATTCGCGGGCACCGCCGGACCTACGTCGGGGCCATGCCCGGACGAATCGTCCAAGCCATCCAACAGGCCGGAACCCACAATCCGCTGGTCATGCTCGACGAGATCGACAAGGTCAGCTCGGATTTTCGCGGCGACCCGTCATCGGCCCTCCTGGAGGTGCTCGACCCGGAGCAGAACTTCTCGTTCCGCGACAACTACCTGGGCGTGCCGTTCGATCTCTCGAACGTCATGTTCATGACGACGGCCAACATCCTGGATACGATTCAGCCGGCGCTGCGCGACCGCATGGAGATCATTCGCCTGGCGGGTTACACCGAAGAGGAGAAGCTGCAGATCATCCTGCGCCACCTCATGCCGAAACAGATGGACGAAAACGGCATCAACCCGGAGTACCTCCATATCTCCGAACCGGCGCTCCGGGATGCGATCGCGAAATACACGCGTGAATCGGGGCTGCGCCAGCTCGAACGCGAGATCGGCAAGATCTGCCGCAAGGTGGCGCGGCGGGTGGCCGAAGGCGACACCAGCCAGGTCAAGGTGACGGTCAAGAACCTGCACGATTTTCTGGGGGTGCCCAAGATCGAGCTGGACGAGATGCTCAAGCACGATCAGATCGGCGTGGCCACCGGCCTGGCCGTGACCGCGACGGGAGGAGACGTGCTCTTCATCGAAGCGATCACCATGAAAGGCAAGGGCTCGCTGCAACTGACCGGCCAACTGGGCGAGGTCATGCGCGAATCCGCGCAGGCGGCCTACTCCTACGCCAAGGCGCGCGCCAAGGTGCTGGAGATCGACGAGGACGTCTTCAGCAAGACCGATATTCACGTCCATATCCCGGAGGGCGCCATTCCCAAGGACGGCCCCTCGGCGGGAATCACCATGGCGACGGCCCTGGTCTCGGCGCTCTCGAACCGCCCGGTCCGCAAGAATGTCGCGATGACCGGCGAGATCACCTTGCGGGGCGACGTCCTGCCTATCGGCGGCGTCAAAGAGAAGGTGCTGGCGGCCTACCGGGCCCAGATCAAAAAGGTGATTCTGCCGGTACAGAACCGCAAGGATATGGAGGACGTGCCGCAGGAACCGCAGCGGGATATGGAGTTCATCTTCGTCGAGAATGTGCAGCAGGTCTTCGACGAAGCCCTGCTGCCCTCGATCACGCTGCCGCCGCCGCACGCCACCAACGGCAAGCGCCCGATCAAGACCGTCGCCGCCAAGAAACCCGTCGGGAAACCGGTCAAGAGGATTATGGCCAAGAAGAAGTAGGCGTCGTCTCATGATCGGCAGGCGAGACCTGCCCGGCGCGTTGAAAACTATGCGATCTGATCTTTGTTCTAAAACCGCGAAACACGCGAAGCACGCCCAAAATTTCAGCGCCTTTCGCGTGTTTCGCGGTTGCTCCTGAAGACCGAGGCGACTTCAGCTCATTCCAGCTTGAAATCGAAGGTCAGTAAGCCCTGCACCTTGACCGGCACCTGGCTCAAGAGAGTCGGTGAGAAGATCCATTGACGGGCGCTCGATTCGGCGGCCGGCCTCAACAGGGGATGTCCGTTGATCGATCTGGCCTCGATCACCCGCCCATCCTCCGAGATCAACACCAGCACCTGAACCTGTCCGCTCACGTGAGCCGCTTTCGCGATCGGCGGATAGGGCGGCATCACCTTCCTGATCGCCTTCCCCTGCAGCACGCCCTCCGAGACCTTGTTCGGCCCTTGCTTCACTTCCGGCGTCGGCGTCGGCGGAGCGGGAGTGGGAGTCGGCGGTGGTGGCGGCGGCCCGTCACTATTGCCCACGATCCCCGGCACAGATCCGAGAACCACGCCCGGCTCCGCGGACGCTGGCGGCCCTCCGACGAATCTCGGAGGCAGGTTCAGGACCAGATCCGGAGGCGCGATCTCGTTCGGCTCTTGATTGAGTCTGAAGAGCTCCCGATCAACATATTTGGCGTTCGAGCGCGGCGACGGGCGAACCGGCAGCGGCTGATTTGTGACCACCACCGGCGGCGTCAGCGCCGCCAGCAGATAGGCCTGATCGGCCAGGACCGGGGTCAATCCGTAGATCCCCAGCAGCCCGATGGAGACCACGGCTGCCAGATAGAACGAGAAGGTGGCGACGAACCAGCGTCCGGTGCGCCTTCCCGATTGGCGGTTGGTCGATTCGACCAGAGTGTCGAACATAACTCATCTCCTCCGACGATCCAGCCGATGGGCGGCGAAATGGAAATTCGAAAGTTCATTGTTCGAGGCCTTCGATCTGGAGCCCGATCGGGGCGCTGCCCGCCGTCTTCATGACGTCGATGACCCTCACGACCTCGCCGTAGTCCGACTGGCGCGGCGCCTTGACGAAGACCGCCTTGCTCTCCGACGGGCGGCCGTCGAGGGCGCGTCGCAATCGATCCCCCAGAATCTCCAGGGTCGCGGCCGCCTGCTGATTCAACAGATACCCGCCGGCGCGGTTGATCGTGACCACCAGCGGGAAGTCCGGAGGATTCGGGGTCTCGTTCGGTTTCGCCTTCTCCTGAACCCGCGCCTCGAATTTGCGGTGATGGGCGGGGCCGAGGACCATAAAGATGATCAACAGCACCAGCAGCACATCGATCAGGGGCGTAACATTAATCTCGGGAATCGCTGGAATCCTCCGGCCCTTTTCCAGTTTCATGACACACTTCTCCCTACGCGGTTTTCAGTTTTCAGTTTTAGCCTGGGCCTGCCAGAGACTAAAAACCGAAAACCGAAAACTGAGAATTTAAAATCCCGTTGTTCGGGGATTGACTCTTCAGCCGGAAATGTTGATTTTGCTGAAGATAACTACGGCTTCCGAACTGGTGTTCACGTCGCGGCGAGTCGGCTGAAAACTGGCCTGGCGCGTGATCACGGTCGATATTTTGGTCATTGCGGAATGATCGTTGGCCGTCCCCTCGATCTGATTGATCGAGGCGCGCCCATCCCGGTGAACTTTGACGGTCGCGGTCACCTCGCCCTCGTTCGACAAACTGGCTCCGATGTTGAGCAGTTCGTCGTTCGGGTAGAAGGTCGGCGGCGGCGGCGGTTTCAAGACCATAACTCGCAACTGAATCTCTTCCGCTCTCGAGTATTCAAAGATGAAATGGGTCGCCACCTGCGCCAGCGAGAGGGCTTCATAGACCGGGCGGAAAATCCCCATCGAGACCAGAAAGAAGAGCGAGAACGAGACCATCGCGCCGATGCTCTGAGAGAAGAGCCGGGTCCGCCAGAGATCCAGCCAGTCGGCCCGATCGTTGGCCTGCTTGGACCGTCGGCGCGCCTCTCGATGCAACGCCGATTGAATCTGCGCGACCGTCTCGGTCTGGGCCGGGCCCGACGTCCTCGCCGGCGACTCGGACAATCCCCTCAAGTCCGTGAGCAAATGCCGCATCTCGGCCACCCGACAACGACAGACCACGCATTGGCGCAGGTGCGCCTGCAAGGCCAACCGTTCGTGTTCGTCGGCACAATCATCGATCTGAGCAGAATAGAGCAACGGAAAATCTCGACAAATCATGGCTCTCATCACTTTTGATTCCGGGCTTCTGGAATCGATTCTGGACTGTTTTCGGAGACCGCCGGGCCGCGGCAAACGCAGTCTATAAAGAACCAATATGCGGTTGCTGACCCATCGTTGGTTCACTGGAATTTCGCCGACCCATCGGCTATGAGCGTCGAAAATGGCGTTCACAGCAGCCGCGCCGGTCTCCGAAAATTGATCGAGGAACCGGAAGCCTTTCTCCCACCGTGATCCTCAATCTACGATCTTCGATCCCGGGGTTGAACCAACTCTCGCAACATCTCACGGCCGCGCGCAATCCGCGACTTGACCGTGCCAATCGAAACCCCGGTCACATAGGCAATTTCGTCGTAAGCTAGCCCTTCGATATCTCTTAAGATGACCGCAATCCGAAAATCCCGCTTCAATTTCGTCAGCGCGAGTTCGAGTTGACGTTCGCGCTCGCGCGAGAGGATGGCCGCCTCGGGAGTCGCCGCCGCGCTGGCCAGGTAGGCGCCCGGGTTCAGCCGTTCGCCCTCGTCGCGATCGACCACCGTATCGAGCGAGGTCGTCTCGCTGCGGCGCCGGCGCCGCCACCATCGCTCCGTGCTGCGCGCCTGATTGATCGCGATCCGGCAGATCCAGGTCTTGAGACTGGCCTCCCCGCGAAATCGGGCGAAATGACGATAGACTTTTAAGAAGGTCTCCTGCGTCGCATCACGAGCGTCTTCCGCGTCGCCCAGAACCCGCAGGGCCAGGGCATAGACCAGCGCCTGATACTCGGCGACCAACTGGTCGAAGGCCCCCATCTCGCCGACCTTCAGCCGGGCGATCAACGCCGCCTCATAAGGACAGGCCTGCCCTGCTGGCGGAGACTCGCCCTGCAGGGCTAGTTCCGGCACCATCAGCTCAGAACTTCCGAACTTCTCCAGTCCGGCTACCAGCAATGCCTCTTTCTCGGCAAGCATGCGCGCCCACTCTCCGATATAGACTTAGACATTTAGCTCGGTGCTCACGTGGCTCCTGGCACTCTCAATCGGCGCTCTCAACCCTCGTGATACCCCCATAGACCCCAACTCCGATTGAAAGTTCCCGCTCTATCTTAAGTATTTCCCGGCCTTCTGAAAAGTCCGGAGGCGCCGTCGGACCCGGCGCCCCGCCCATCTCCGCGATTTCCTTGAAGATAGCCAATCGGAACAGGCCAATTATTTGGCCCGCCAGGCATTTGAGATTGCCGGCCTCAACCGCAAAACCCGCGAGATCGATCGTTTTTTCGGGTCTCTCGCGAGTTTCGCGGTTGAAGAAAAAAGATCGACCTACCCGCGCTCGGCGAGAGTCAGGGACTGATCGAGCGTCTTCAGGGCGAAGTCGCACTGCTCCTGGTCGATCACGAGCGGCGGCGAGAGGCGAATCGTGCTGACGCCGCACCCTTGAACGATCAGGCCGCGATTGAAAGCTTCAAGCTCGACCCGCAGGAGCGCCTCCGGATGAGGCTCCTTCGTGGTCCGATCCTTGACCAGCTCGATCCCGATCATGAGCCCCCGGCCGCGAACGTCGCCGACGATCGGATGTTTATCCATCAGCTCCCGCAGACCGTCCAGCAGGTACTCGCCCATCCGGGCCGCGTTCGCGATCAAACTCTCTTCCAACAGTTCGATGGTGGCCAGCGAGGCCGCGATGGCCACCGGGTTCCCGCCGAAGGTCGAGGCGTGAGCCCCCGGCGTCCACTGCATCAGATCGGCCCGGGCCACGGTCGCGCTGAGCGGCAGGCCCGACGCGATCCCCTTCGCGATCGCCATGATGTCCGGCACGAACCCGAAATGCTCCGAGGCGAACATGCGGCCGGTCCGCCCCATGCCCGATTGAACCTCGTCGGCCACGACCAGCACGCCATGCTGATCGGCCAGACGGCGAATGGTCTGCAGGAACGAGGCCGGCGGGACCAGATACCCGCCCTCGCCCTGAATCGGCTCGACGACGATCGCGGCGCATTCGTCCGCCGGCACCACCGTCTTGAAGAGCAGATCCTCGATGATCCGGGCGCAGTGCGGCCCCGAACTCTCGAAGGCCCCGCAACTCTCGGGCGTCAAACGATACGGGCAGCGATAGCAGTTGGCATAGGGCGTGTGCGTGACGTCCAGCGCCTGAGGGCCGAATCCGGAGCGTTGCGTGGCTTTGCTCGCGGTCAATGAGAGCGCCCCCAGGGTCCGTCCGTGAAAGGCGCCGAAGAAACCAATCAGCTTGCGGCGGCGAGTAGCGTAGAGCGCCAGCTTGATCGCGCCCTCGACCGCCTCCGCGCCGGAATTGCCGAAATGGGCCCGCTTCTCGAATTCGCCCGGCACCAGCGAGCTCAGCTTGCCGGCCAGCGCCGGCAGATGCGGATAGTAGTAGTCCGTGCCCGAGATATGGATGAAATCATCGACCTGCTTCCTGATGGCCTCGACGATCCGAGGATGGCTGTGGCCGGTGGCGCAGACGGCCACCCCGGCATTGAAATCCAGGAAGATGTTCCCGTCCACGTCTTCGATCATCGCGCCGCGCCCGCGGTTGACGACCAGCGGATAACTGCGCGTGTAGGATGGCGAAACATAACGATGGTCGCCGGCGACGATCTCCTGCGCCCTGGGCCCCGGCAACTGGGTTCTGATCTGCGGTAGCTTGGCGGTCTTCAGCTCCGCCGTGCGTTGGATAGTCATAATTCTCACTCCTACATTCAAACCGCGAAAGGCGGTCTGAATCTCAAATCTCAAAGAACTTAATCTCCAAGGTCTTCAGCCCTCAGACCATGAATTTTATCTAACCGCCTTGAAGAAGGCTGTGCGCCCTTCGTGGCGTTAAATCCATCGGTCCGAGTAGTTCAGCCTTCAGCCAGGATTCGAACTACCTGACTGAAAACCGAAGACTGAAAATTGATAGCTGAAAACTGCCGGGAGCTAGTCGGCGAAGAGATTCTTGCGGGAGAGGAGAGGAACGTATTGGGTGACGAAGATCAGGGTATGACTCATAAAATTTCGAGCGGCGGCGCCGAAGCTACTTGCGGCGCCAGCGCACACCATCTTTCGTATCTTCGAGGATGATCCCCAGGGCTTCGAGTTGGCGGCGAAGCTCGTCGGCTCGCGCGAAGTTCTTGCCGCGCCGCGCCGCCTGCCGCTCGTCGATCAGCGCCTGGATTTCGGAATCGAGCATCTCGGGCCTGGTATCGCCGAAGACGTTGAAGACCGAATCGAAACGGTCGATGAGCGCCAGCAGGGCCTGCTGATCGCCGGCTTTGACCGTCTGTTGATCCAGGGCGGAGTTGGTCTTGCGGACCAGGTCGTGAACCGCGGCCAGCGCCCCGGCGGTGTTGAGGTCGTCATCGAGGGCCTCTTCGAAGCGTCGCTGATGGTCCTCGATCAATTCGGCGATGGCCGGCGTCGACCCGGGTTCGGCCGTCAGATCGGCCAGTCTCCGTTTGAACTCGTTCAACCGCTCGACCGTGCTCTCGGCGGCGCCCAGCCCGACCAGCGTGAAGTTGAGCTGCTTGTGGTGCGGAACCGAGAGCAGCAGATAGCGAATCGCCCGCGGCTTATGGCCCTTGGCGACCAGGTCCCGGTAGGTGTAGAAGTTGCCGAGACTCTTGGACATCTTCTGTCCCTCGACCATCAGAAATTCGCTGTGCACCCAGTACCGGACGAACGGCCGGCCGGTCGCGCCCTCCGACTGCGCGATCTCGTTCTCGTGATGCGGGAAGACCAGGTCGATCCCGCCGGCATGGATGTCGAAGCTCTCGCCCAGGGCCTTCATCGACATGGCCGAGCACTCGATGTGCCAGCCCGGACGGCCCGGCCCCAATTCGGTCTCCCAGGCCGGCTCCCCGGGTTTCCCGGCCTTCCAGAGGACGAAATCGAAGGCATTCTCCTTCTCATACTCGTCGGAATCGACGCGCCCGCTGGCCCCGACCAGATTGCCTTCCAGTTTGATCTTCGAGAGTTGCCCGTACTTCTTGTAGGCCGCGATGCGATAGTACGTCGATCCCTCGGATTGATAGGTGTAGCCGTTGGCGCCGAGCCGTTTGATCAGCTCCACCATCTCCGGAATGTGACCGGTCGCGCGCAGCACCTGATCGGGCCGCTGGGCCCCGAGCGCATCGAAATCTTCCCAGAAGAACTGCAGATACCGCTCGGTATACTGATCCAGCGTCTGCTGCTGTTTGACCGCCCTGGCGATGATCTTGTCGTCCACATCGGTGATGTTCATGACGTGAGACAGCCGGTACCCTTTATAGAGCAGGTACCGCCGCAAGAGGTCGGCGAAGAGAAAGGTGCGGAAATTGCCGATATGGGCGTAATCGTAGACCGTCGGGCCGCAGACATACATCCGCACCTGCTGCGGATCGAGCGGCTGGAACTCTTCGACTTTACCGGTAAGTGTGTTGTATAGCTTGAGCATTCCTAAACGACCTGAAGACCGGGCCGGCGACGCGCCCCGGAGCAGAGCCTTGCCGAGCCAGACCAGTACCTTTTTAAGCGGCACGATCATACGGAACACAGGTCGAATCTCCTAGCGAGGCCCAAAGAAGCCTGGATTCTGTAAGATGCCGAGACCAGTGAACTGTCAGTTTATTGAATCGGGCGGGCCTAATCAAGTAAAAATGCCTTGCGGCAACAAGGGCTGCTTGCTGCGAGCAAGGCATCTGCACTGAGAGAAGTTTTTGGGAAAGCGAGAAGCTATTGGAGCTTGGTCACTTTCTCGGCCTGTTGACCTTTGGGTCCTTGAACCAGTTCGAATTCCACGACCTGGCCCTCATCCAGGGTCTTAAATCCTTGGCCTTGAATCGCTGAGTAGTGAACGAACACATCACCTCCACCCTCAGGCTGTTCAATAAAGCCATAACCTTTTGCGTTATTGAACCATTTGACTTTGCCTTGTTTCTTCTCTGCCATGGTGAATACTACCTCCCGGGTTTTACTTGAGAAACGAGCCGGTACCCAGCCCGTTTGGTTAAAGCTCACGTCCCGCTCACTCAGTGCTCAACGCTTACTTCTTCAGCTATTGGCCAAGCCTCAGAGGGGAAGCTGATGCCTGGGTCTTGCGGGCCGAATACGCAAAGCAAAAGCCGCGCTCGAAGCTGGTAGAAAGATATCCAGCTACGCACACGGCCTCGACTTTGAAGAAGTTGGGGGCTGACACGATGATACAACTGTTATTCGCTAATGCTACTGATTGTGCAATGGGTTGCGCCCGATCAAGGCGCGGTGACAGACACGGCGCGCATACTACTTAACAGTTATTC
>DATEFT010000983.1:0-4284 GCA_035280505.1 Blastocatellia bacterium
TGCGTCTCCGGTGTAGATGGCTTGCGCTGAAAGATGCTCGGATTTCTCGCCGGGTTCGTGAAAAATCAGGGCCCCACATTATACCGCAAGCATCTTGTCCGTTTCGCCGTTCGTAAATCGATCTCGATGAAATCGGCGGAAGATGTGGATAAGTGTCCCGGACTGTAGCGGAGAGCTACAGTAAGATCCCGGGCGGCCGGCCCAACCCCTGCTAAATGCGGCAAGGCGTCTCTGGCGCGCCGTTTGCAAGCAAGATTCCATTCTATTCCAATGAACAATCCAATCTAAAATCGATGGTAGAGCGAGATGAGCGAGAGCATGAGCAATCAGGCACGGCAAGTTAGCTTTTTAAGCATCGATCGACAGCTCAAGAAGATGAGCGTGACGTTGTTCGAGACCGGCAGGAGAATCGGGCAGGCCGTTGATGCCGTCATCCACCCGACCGGAGGAATGATCCTCGGTCTGATCGTCCAAACCGATGACCGCCTGCTGCGGGCGGTGGCGGCCGCCGATTTCTTCATCTTCAATCAACCGAGCGTCGTGGTGATCTCGGAAGAGGCTCTTTTCGATCCGTTCAGATCCGCGGAGAAGCTGGCCGGCGGCTTGAGCGTCTGCCGGGACATCGTCGGAAGCGGTCTGGTGACCGACCAGGGGCAATATCTGGGGGATGTCAGAGAGGTGCTGATGGTGGAGGGACGGCTGCGCCCCGTCTATCGAATCGCCGAATCGATCTGGCAGAAAGCGGTCGGCGGCGGTTTCTATATCCCGGCTGAATTGCCTTATGCCTGGTCGCGGGAGAGCGCCTGCTTTCTAGTCCGCACCGAAGAGTTGATGCGCCGCCGCGCCTCGCATCCGATCGAGGCCTTCGAATCGTCGGAGACTGAACCGGTGCTCGCGCCATAGTCCGGAACGGAAGGCGATCAGCCTTCCGGAGTTCGATCTTCAGTCCGATTCTCGAATCGATACTCCAGGAGCCGCCGGTAGAGGGTCTTCCGATCGAGCCCCAGAATCTCGGCGGTCCGCAACTTGTTGCCGCCGGTCTTTCGCAGAGTCTCCAGAATGTACTCCCGCTCCAGCTCGCGCAGAGTCAGTTGCCCGGATTTGGCTCGCGCGATGATGCTGGCGGTGGCGCCGTTGCTCCGCACGCGATCCGGCAGGTCTTCCGGCTCCAATTGCGAGCCGCGGGCAAACGCGACGGCGCGTTCGATGGCATTCTCCAACTCTCGCACATTGCCCGGCCACGAGTAGGCCGTCAACAGGGCCAGCGCTTCGGGCGAGATATCGAGCGGCGGCCGATCGGCGGCCAGCGCCACCCGGTTGATGAAATATTCGACCAGCAGCGGAATGTCGAACGAACGTTCGCGCAGAGCCGGGACCCGGAGCGTAATCACGTTGAGCCGCCAGTAGAGATCCTCACGAAAGCGCCCCTTCCGCATCTCAAGCTCCAGCTCGCGATTGGTGGCCGCCACGACCCGCACGTTCACCTGGCGCTCGTAATCGGCACCCACCCGGCGGATCGAGCCCTCCTGCAGAACCCGCAGCAGTTTCGGCTGAACCTGGAGGGGCAGCTCACCGATCTCATCCAGAAAGAGCGTCCCGCCGTCGGCCGCTTCGAAGAGGCCGGAACGCGCCTGTTTCGCTCCGGTGAAAGCCTGGCCGGTGTGGCCGAAGAGCTCCGCCTCGATCAGTTCTCCGGGAATCGCCGCGCAGTTGATGGCGATGAAGGTTCCGCGTCGCCCCGATTGCTCGTGAATGGAGCGGGCCACCAGCTCTTTGCCGGTGCCTGACTCTCCGGTCACCAGCACCGTGCTGGCGCTCTGCGCCGCCCGAGCCATCAGATCGAAGAGCTCGCGCATCGGCCGCGAGGCGCCGATGATTCGCGCCGGGGCCGACGGGCTCTCCCGCCTCAACCGGGCCTGTTCGCGCTGCGGCGCGCTCTTCTCCAGCGCCTGGGCGACCAGTCGCAGCAGCTCCTTCGTCTCGAACGGTTTGGTCAAGTATTGAAAAGCGCCGTTCTTGGTCATCTCGACGGCCTGCCCGACCGATCCGAACCCGGTGATGACGATGACCGGAGTCTCGGCGCGGCATTTGCGCACCGCCGCCAGCAACTCACCGCCCTTCAGGCCGGGCATCTGGACGTCGGTCACCACCAGATCGACCGGCTCATGCAGCAACTGAACATAGGCCAGCGCGGCGCGGCCGTCGACAGCCATCACCGTCCGGTAACCGGTACTCTCCATCTCCTCCTGAAGCAGGTTGCGCATCTCTTCATCGTCTTCGGCAATCAGCACTCGCTCGTTCATGGCGGCCTCTTTTCATCCGATTGTCATCTGGCAGTCGCCACCGCCGTTTCAGCCTGTGGCAGGTAAATGGTGAAGGCCGCCCCGCTCTCGGCCTGATTGACGGCCTCGATCCAACCGCCGTGCTCCTCGATGATGCGGCGTGAAACGGCCAGCCCCAGCCCGGTGCCCTCTCCGACATCCTTGGTCGTGAAGAACGGTTCGAAGATGTCATGCAGATGCTCGGGCGCAATGCCCTCGCCGGTATCGGAGATGCGCACGGCAACGAAACCCCGGCGATCTTTGATCTCGCCGTTTCTCACACACTCGAGACGGAGACAGCCGCCGTTCGTCATGGCCTGAATTCCGTTCAAGCAGATATTCAGCAAGACTTGATGAAGCAAATCCTGGTCCGCTTCGACTTGAACCGGCAGCGCCGGATCGTCCACCGTAAACTGCAGCTCGACCCCGGCGCGGGACGCGTTGGACTCCAGCAGTTCGAGCGTCTCCTTGATCACCTGGGCGAGATTCAACGGCTCCCGGTGCAGGTCATGCGGGTGGGCGAGATGGAGCAGGCGCCGAACGAACCGGGCGATCCGTCCGGTCTGGGCCCGGATGATGGCCAGGTTGCGCTGACGCACTTCGTCCGAGGCGTCGAAACGTGCCTGCAGTTGCGCGGCCCGCCCGTCGATCACATTCAGGGGCGTGCCCATCTCATGAGCGATGCTGGCGGCCAGGCGGCCCACTACCACCAGGCGATCGCGATGGCGCAATTCACGTTCGAGCGCCAACTGTTGCTCGGCCTGCAGGATCATCGTCTCACGCTGCTCCGCCAACCGGGCCGCCATATGGTTGAATTCATCGGCCAGCCGGACGAATTCACCGCCCCGCTGGCGCACCGTCACCCGATAACTCAGATCGCCCTCGCCGATGGCCATCGCCCCTCTGATCAGGGCCTTGATGTGGCGATCCAGATTGAACCGGAGCAGGGAGGTGATCACGATAATGATGGCCGTGATGACGGCCAGCCGCGTCACGATGAAGTCCTGGCGGGCGGAGGCCAGATCGTCTTCGATCACCGACGCCGGTTGCATGATCTCAAAGGCCCCCTGGCCGGCGGCTCCCATCTTCACGGGCATGATCATGCAGAAGAACTCCTGGCCCGCCAGCCGGTGAAACCGCTCGATCGGCGAGCCGGTCGTCAAAGCCAGTTGGATCTCGGAATCGGCGGCGGCCTGATCGGTCAGCGACGGATTGGAAGAGACGATCGCGTGCCCCCGTTCATCGTAGAGGGCGGCGCTGAAGAGGTGGACATTTTCGCCCAGCCGATCGATCAACCGCTGCGCCTCCGCCCCTCGCTCAGCGCCGTAAAGACTCTCGAGCGCGATCTTAATGGTCTGCGCGTAGACCTGCACTCCGCTGCGCATGGTGCTCCGCAGCGCTTCCTCCCGCTGGCGCAGCGTGAAATACCCGACGACGACATTCACCGCGCCGATGGTCACCACTAAAAAAAGCGCCAATCGTGTACTTGTGCTCATACCTGTAGACGGTAACTGGCGGCGGCAAGCGGGTCGGCCCTCGTCTCCCGGAGAGCGCATCGATTCGCAAAAGGAGATTGCCAAAGAGATCAATGCATTCCACCCGCTGGCCGCCGTAAGTCGTCACCTCCCCGCCGTCTTCCGGTCGGCTCAGAGGCCGGGCTTTCAATTCAGCCTGACTGATAAGATAGCGGAGACCATCAATAGCCGGATGCCACGCAAGATTCAGTCCACTGCCGCCGATCCGGAGACTAAAACGCCGCAATTAATCCGTAAGCAACTCACGATTGGACGGTAGCGATGGATCGCGAAGGGCGACCCGTCCTCTGAATCGAGGTTAATCGAGGAGTAAGAATAAGACCATGGGGCAAAATTCCACATTTGTGTTGCCTGGTGCCCCAATCCTCACGGCGCAAGGTGATCAAGAGATGAGCCTCGGCGATGGTGGAGGCCCATGCCGCCGGCCT